>JAPLRA010000158.1 GCA_026399445.1 Sulfuritalea sp. | reverse complement strand
CGCAACGGCGCCGGCAAGTCGACGCTGATGAAGCTGCTCGCCGGTGAATTGCAGCCGCTGGCTGGCGTGCGCGAGGCAGGCCGCAACCTCAAGCTCGGCTACTTCGCCCAGCACCAGCTCGAACAGCTGCGCCCGGCCGAGTCGCCCTTGTGGCACATGATCAAGCTGGAGCCGCGCACGCGCGAGCAGGATTTGCGCGGCTACCTCGGCGGCTTCGATTTTCGAGGCGACATGGTCGATGCGCCCTGCGGCCGTTTTTCCGGCGGCGAGAAAACGCGGCTGGCGCTGGCGCTGATGATCCGCACCGCGCCCAACCTGCTGCTGCTCGACGAGCCGACCAACCACCTCGACCTCGAAATGCGCGAGGCACTGACCATCGCCCTGCAGGAAACGGAAGCCGGCATGGTGCTGGTCTCGCACGATCGCCACCTGTTGCGCGCCACCTGCGACGAGCTCTGGCTGGTAGCCGACGGCAAGGTCACCCCTTTTGATGGCGACCTCGACGACTATGCCGAATGGCTCGCGCAGGACCGCGCCGCGGAAAAGAAAGGCGGCGGCAGAAATTCCGCGAATGCGAAACCTGCTCCCGCGACCGTCAAGTCAGCGCCGCAAGAGTCCGCGCCGGCAGTGCGGCGACCCCTGCTCAAGGAATCCGAAAAGCTCGAACAGCAGCTTGCCGAATGGCAGGGCGAACTGAAACTGCTGGAGACCCGTCTCGCCGACCAGTCGCTCTATGCCAGCCCGGAAACCCGCCTGCTGGAAGAACTCACCCTGCGGCAGGCGCTATTGACGCAGAATATCGAAACGGCGGAAGCACGCTGGCTGGAGATTCACGAACTACTGGAGAGCACCGAGGAGAATTGAATGGCAGCCAAGGCCCCTATCAAGCCCGTCGCCACGACGCGCAAGCCCGCGCCAAAGACCGCCGCCAAGCCGGCGGCTAAGTTGGCAACTAAGGTGACAACCGCGTTGGCGCGAAAACCCGCCACCAAGCCGAAGCCGGAGCGGCGGCCGGCATCGGGCGACGTAGCGCCTTCGCGCACGGCGAAAGGCATCAAGGACTTCGTCGTCAAGGATCGTTCGGATGCCGCCCGCGACTCGAAGATGGAGGCCGTGCGAGACATCATTTCCCATTCCAGACCCGGCGAAGGGGCCAGGCTGGTGCAAGGGCTCAAGGCGGTAGTCGAAGGCGCCTCGCCCGACGATATCGAGGCGCTCAAGCAAGCCCTGCTGGAACGCGAGGTTGCCGCCAGCGAACACCCCGATGAGGAACTGGCGCCCGGCTGGCGCGAAGGCGGCTACCCCTATCGCCACCTGATGACGCGGCGCAATTACGAGAAGCAGAAATACCATCTGCAGGTCGAGTTGCTCAAGCTGCAGAACTGGGTCAAGGAAACCGGGCAGAAGGTGGTGATCCTGTTCGAGGGCCGCGACGCGGCGGGCAAGGGTGGCACCATCAAGCGTTTCATGGAACATCTGAATCCGCGCGGCGCGCACGTCGTGGCCCTGGAGAAACCGTCGGAGACCGAGCGCGGTCAGTGGTACTTTCAACGTTATGTGCAGCACCTGCCGACCGGCGGCGAGATCTCGCTGTTCGATCGCTCCTGGTACAACCGCGCCGGCGTCGAGCGCGTGATGGGCTTTTGCAGCCAGGAAGAGTACGAGGAGTTCATGCGCCAAACGCCGGAATTCGAGCGCACCCTGGTCAGGAGCGGCGTACATCTCATCAAATTCTGGTTCTCGGTGTCGCGACCCGAACAGCGCCGCCGATTCAAGGAACGCGAAACCCACCCGCTCAAACAATGGAAGCTGTCGCCGATCGACCTCGCCTCGCTCGACAAGTGGGAGGACTACACCAAGGCCAAGGAAGCCATGTTCTTCCACACCGACACGGCGGACGCGCCATGGACGGTGATCAAGTCCGATTGCAAGAAACGCGCACGACTCAACGCGCTGCGTTACATCCTGCACAAGCTGCCCTACACCAACAAGGACGTGATGCAGATCGGCACGCTCGATACCCTGCTGGTGGGTCGCGCCCACATCGTCTACGAGCGCGGCGAAAAGAGCGGCGTGCTGATTTGATTTCGATGACGCCGGCCTGAAATGTATCTACCCGCCCACTTCGAGGAAAACCGCGTCGAGGTGCTGCATGCGCTGATGGGCGAGCACCCCTTCGCCACTCTGATTACACAGGGCGACGAAGGCTTGATGGCAAATCACCTGCCCCTGCACCTCGATCCCGAAGCCGGGCCGTTCGGCGTACTGCAGGGCCACGTCGCGCGCGCCAACCCGGTCTGGAAACAGGCGGCCGACAGCGAAGTGCTGGTGGTCTTCCATGGTCCGCAGGCCTACGTCACGCCTTCGTGGTACGAAACGAAGCGCGAACATGGCAAAGCCGTACCGACCTGGAACTACGTCGTGGTCCATGCCCGCGGGCGGCTGCGGACAATCGACGATGCGGACTGGCTTCTCGCCAATCTCGAAGCCCTGGTCGCCCACCACGAAGCCGGTTTCGCCGAGCCCTGGCAGATCAGCGATGCGCCACCCGACTACATCGACAAGATGCTGGCGGCCATCGTCGGCATCGAGATCGAACTGACCGAACTCAAGGGCAAGTGGAAGGTCAGCCAGAACCAGCCGTCCGTTAATCGCGCCGGCGTGGTCGCCGGCCTGCGAGAACTCGGCACCGCCGACGCAGCGGCGATGGCCGACCTGGTCGCCACCACGTTGGCGCCATGACGCTGCAGCAAGCGGATCTGCCCGAACCCTCGGCCGACGCACGCGCCGCGAGCGAAGCACTGACGCAAGTCATCGCCGCCGAAATTGCCGCGCGTGGCGGCTGGATGTCATTCGCCCGCTACATGGAACTGGCGCTCTACGCACCCGGCCTCGGCTACTACTCGGGTGGTTCGCACAAGTTTGGCGGTCATCAGACGGGCGGCGACTTTCTTACCGCGCCCGAACTGACGCCGCTCTACGGCCAGGCGCTGGCGCGGCAAGTGGCGCAAATCCTCGCCGCTTCGAGCCCGCTGGTGATGGAAGCCGGCGCCGGCAGCGGGCGACTGGCGGCGGACCTGCTGCTGGCGCTGGATGCGCTGGGCTGCGCCCCCGAGCATTACCGGATACTTGAGCTGTCCGGCGAACTGCGCGCGCGCCAGCAGGCAACGCTGAGCGAACGTGCGCCACAGTTTGCCGGCCGCGTCGAGTGGCTGGACGAATTGCCGGAGCGATTTTCAGGCTGCCTGATCGGCAACGAAGTGCTCGATGCGATGCCTACTCACGGCCTGCGCTGGAACGAAGAAGCGCAACCCGAAGTATTCGAACGCGGCGTCAGTGTTGAGCAAGGACGCCTCGCGATTGCCGAGCGCCCCGCCACGGCGGCACTGCTGGCGGCGGCGAAAGCCATGCCGGTGACCGCGCCCTATCGCGGCGAGATCAGCCTCGCTGCCCGCGCCTGGGTATCCGAACTCGCGCGGCGGCTGGAGCGCGGCGCAATGCTGCTGATCGACTACGGCCTGCCGCGCCACGAGCTCTATCATCCACAACGCGACGGCGGCACGCTGCGCTGCCATTACCGGCATCGCGTGCATGAAGATCCGTTCTGGTTTCCCGGCCTGTCCGACATCACGTCGCATGTCGACTTCACCGCCGTGGCCGAGGCCGGCTTCGATGCCGGGCTGGACGTGCTGGGCTATACCACCCAGGCCAATTTCCTGATCAACTGCGGCATCGGCGAATTGCTGGGGCCAGAAGTCGGCGATGGCGGTACAGCGACAGGCCTGCGCGCACGCGGCGCCGTGAATGTACTGATCTCGCCCAACGAAATGGGCGAGCTGTTCAAGGTGATCGCGCTCGGGCGCGGCGTGCCGGAGCCGCTGCTCGGCTTCGCCCGCAGCGACCGCGTACATGCCTTGTGATACAAAGCCGGATAACCCAAGGGAGAAAAGAATGCAAAGAAAACCGATGCGCGTGACGGGAGCGGCCGTCGCCTGTATTTCACTGCTGCTGGCGGGTTGCGGCGATATCAACGTCAGGAAGTACATACCCTTCGGCAACGACACGCCGCAGGAACGCTCGCGCACGCCGACCAACGCCACCGAATACCAGTGCAGCGCCGGCAAGCGCTTTTATGTCCGCACCCTGGAAGGTGGCGCGGCCGTGTGGCTGATCCTGCAAGAGCGGGAAGTCCGCCTGAACAAGCTGGGCGCAGGCACGGACCAGCGCTACAGCAACGGCATCGCGGTACTCGAGCTCAAAGGCAGCGACGCCACGCTGACCGATGGCGCGGCAGCGGCCTTCACCGGCTGCAAGACGGGCGGCAGCGAAGCGCCTTCACCAGCCAAGTAAAGACGTCAAAGACAGGCCTGCTCCAGCGCCTTTTCGCACTTGTCGCAAAAGCCGTCGTCGCCGACGGGGCCGGGCGTGCCGCACCTGAGGCAGACCGACGGCTCCTGCCGGGGCAGATTTGCGGTGGGATCCGGTTCGGGGGGGGTTGCAGCATCGGCCATTGCCAGGCTCCTGATTGAATGGATGCAGCGTCAGGGATTGCCGAGTGCCTTGCGCACCGCCGCAAGCACCTTGGCTGTGTCGACGGGCTTCAGCAGATAGCCGGCAACGCGCTGCGACAGGGCCTCCTTGACGATCGCGCCCTCGGCATGGGCAGTCGCCATGATCACATGCAGGTCCGGATGAACGGCACGCAGGCAGCGCAGCACGTTGAGACCATCCAGTTCGGGCATGTCGATGTCGAGAAAAACCAGATCGGGGCGATGCTCCTCGATGGCCACCAGGCCCTGCATGCCGTCTCCCGCTTCGGCCACCACCTCGACACGCTCGCCTTCGAGCAAGGTCTTGAGCAGGCCGCGCACGTCGGCGTCGCTATCGACGATGACGCAACGCCGGCCCGCCGATTCCGCCGTAGCACCGGCGGGGCGGGCATCGCGGGCCTTGCTGACGATGCCAATCTGCGCAAAGGTCTGCAGAATGCGATCGGGATTCAGCGGCTTGGTCACGTAGCCGATGGCGCCGAGAGAAAATGCCTGTTGCATCAGCGCCGGATCCTGGTTGCCGCTGACCACCAGCACGGAGATGTCGAGGCCGCTTTCCTTGATTTCGGTGAGGACTGCCATCCCGTCCATGACGGGCATCATCATGTCGAGCAGGACCACGTCGGGCTTCATCTGCCGGATCAGCGTCAGCGCCGTCTTGCCCTCGGCCGCTTCGCCGATCACATCGTGTCCGTCGCCCTTGACGATGCCGCGCAACGCAGCCCGCATCGAGGCGTTGTCATCCACCACCAGTACCGACAAGCGGCGTTTTTGGCTACTGCTCATCAGGGCATTTCCGAAAACATCAGTTGCAGCTCGCCTTGCAGGCCGCCGGATTGGCGGCGCAGTCGCCACCTTCGACCTTGCATTCCGCCCGTGTCCGGTAAGTGAAGCTAACGCCTTCACCATAGCCGCAAACCACTTGCGTCATCTTGCCCTGCTTGCCGACCTTGATGGCGGAGGCCTTGGCGGCCTTGACGCCGGCCGACGGGCGGTCGCAGGAAACATAGGCACTGAACGCCCCGTCCGCCGATTCCCATAGCGCCACGTTCTTCAGCTTGCGGTAGAGCTGGTAATCGGTGCAGACATCGGTCTCGCCTCGGTACGCCTTGCCGTCGTCGCTGCAGTAACCGGTAAAGGTGTATTTCAGTTCTTCTTCGGCCGGACAGGCGGCCACCTGCACCGCCGCGGCCAGATCCGGGCAGGAAACAGCAGCGGCCATCGCGGCCTGCAGCGCTGGGCCGGCAAGCAGGGCAAGGACCAGCAGACTCGATCTCATCAAGCCGTTCTCCAATAGCAAACCGGTTGGTAGTTTAGTGCGGCTCGCCTTGCGATGGTAAAGCGTGTTGCTTAGAAGCCCATCCGGGTCTTGCCGCGCTGAACGCGCGAAGCATCGAGATCCTTCAGCTGCAATTCATCGCGCCCGTCCAGCTTGGCGTTGCCGAAGGCCACCATCAGGCGCTTTCTCATGTCGCGCGGCGCTACGCCGGCCAGGGCTTCCATGACCTCCGCAGGCGGCTGCTCGGGAAAGCCCCAGTGATGATCGGCAAGAATTTCGGTATAGAGGCGGCAGGCGATGCCGAACGCCTGTTCGGCATTCGGTCGCGGCACGGTGTAGACGTTCATGCGATTGAGGATCGGCTCGGACAGCGTGCGCTCGTCGTTGGCGGTCGACACCCAGAGGATGTGGCTGGCGTCGATATCCACCTCGACGAATTCGTCCTTGAACTTGCGCGCCGTGTCGCGCTCGAGCAGACCGTACAGCGGCCCCATCGGGTCGTAGCGCGAATCGCCGCCGGCCTTGTCCACCTCGTCGAGCACCATCAGCGGATTGGCGTATTCGCCGTGGATCAGCGCCGCCGCGACTTTGCCCGGCTTGGCGTTGTTCCACTGGCTCGACGCACCGGAGAGTATCCAGCCGGCCGTCAGCGAACTCATGGGCACGAATTCGTAGCCGGTGCCGAGTGCGTTGGACAGGCACTTGGCGAAATGCGTCTTGCCGATGCCGGGTTCGCCCAGCAACAGGATGGGCGTGAAATGCACCGGCTCGTTGCCGGACACCGCCAGCGCCAGGTACTTCTTCAGGTCGTCGATGACTTCGGTGAAGTTCGGGCAGTCGTCGTAGAGGCTGTCGAGCGCATCGGTCGAGGACGGTTTGACCAGATAGCGTTCGCCACCGAGCTTCTTCATTTTTTCGTAGATAGCGGAAAGCGCCTCGCTGCGCCCGGCCGGCGCGTCTTCCTGCGCGCGCTCGATGTCCGTCACGCGATAGATCTCGCGCACATCGGCCAGCGGAATCTGGATATCGGCTTGAGACATGGCGGCGTCCTCCTGTAAGGAAGCTAACGTCGGCAACACGCTCCAGGTTGAGCGCTGCGTCGATATTTTCCAGACAAGTTTGGCGTCTTGCGCAGGAGATCGTTCCGGCGAACTCGGGGCGCTTGCCGGATCAGTTGCCCCGATTGGCCCGACGCAGCGCTTCGAGGCAGGCGCGAATCCCCGCCGGGATCGCTGTTGGCTTGACGTCGTCGCGGCCGACGAAGACATGCACGAAGTACCCTGTGGCGGCGGGAGCCTCATCGCCTGCGCGGAACAGCGCGATCTCGTAGCGCACCGAGGAAGTGCCCAGATGCGCGACGCGCAGACCGGCGTCGATGATTTCGGGGAAGGCCAGCGGCGCCAGATAACGGCACTGGGATTCGACGCAATAGCCGACGACGCGCCCCCCATGAATGTCGAGCCCGCCCTCGCGGATCAGGTACTCGTTGATGACGGTGTCGAAGTAGCTGTAATAGACGACGTTATTGACGTGGCCGTAGACGTCGTTGTCCATCCAGCGGGTAGGGATGGCGAGAAAATGCGGGAAGTCGGCGCGGCCCGGAAGGGCAGTAACAGCAGGGGTTGCGGCGGGCGTGAAAATGGGGTTCATCGGGCGCTTTCTGAAACTCAAAGCGCACGATGATACCAACAGGGGTCAGCAGGGCGTGCCGGCGCTCACTGTTGGTTGAGGTACATCGCAGCCAGAAATGCGTCGGCATCTACATCGCTTCCGTCCTGCGATGTCGCTGCGCGATGCTGAACTTCCTGCAAGCCCAACTGAAGCTCGGGGCTGGCAGGCGTCCACTCGGCGTTGAGAACTTCGTCCTCGAACGCTCCGAATTCATCTTCGATGAGCTTGCCTGTACTCATATCCGTCACCATCATCCGCGAGGGATACCGTCCTCGCCTTCCGCTCGAACATAACATCGCCGTCTCCCGTAGTGGAACCGTGCGCTTCAAAGCATATAACGTCGAAGGGACAGGAAAGTTGAATGAAGCCTCAAATTCATTCGCGACTGTTGTTTTGGCGCGACGCGGGCGCGTTCCATGGCGCCACCTTGAGCAGCAGCAGCATGCCCGGCACCGCGAGCGCGGCACACAGCAGGAAGAAGCCGAGCCAGCCCATCTGCTCGATGAGGAAGCCGGTGGTCGCATTGATGAAAGTGCGCGGCACGGCGGCCAGGCTGGTGAACAGGGCGAACTGCGTGGCCGTGTACAGCGGATGCGTGGCGCGCGCGATGAAGGCGACGAAAGCGGCGGTGCCCAAGCCGACCCCCAGCGCCTCGAAGCCGATCACCAGTGCCAGTTGCGCCAGCTCCGCCGCACCCACCGAAACATTGGGCCCCAGCCAGGCCAGCCAGGCGAAGCCGAAAATCGACACCAGCTGCACCACGCCGAACAGCCACAGCGCGCGATTGATGCCCAGCTTCACCATCCACAGGCCGCCGATCAGCCCGCCGATCACCGCCGGCCACAAGCCCGCGTTTTTCGCCACGATGCCGATCTGCGACTTGGCGAAGCCCATGTCCAGATAGAAGGGCGTCGCCAAGGCCGTGCACATTGAATCGCCGAGCTTGTAAAGGAAGATGAAGCCGAGGATCAGCAGCGCCTCTTTCAGGCCGGCACGGTTGATGAACTCGTGAAATGGCTCGACCACGGCGTCCCTCAGCGTTTTCGGCGCATTGCCCGCCACGGCCGGCTCTCGCGCGAACACGGCCAGCGCCATGCCCGGCAGCATGAACAGTGCCGTGATGACGAACACCTGCAGCCAGGGCAAGCGGTCGGCCAGGATCAGCGAGAGCGAGCCCGGCACCAGCCCGGCAATGCGATAGGCATTGACATGCACCGAGTTGCCTAGGCCCAGCTCGGTTTCCGAAAGAATCTCGCGGCGATAGGCGTCGAGCGCGATGTCCTGCGTTGCCGACAGCAGCGCCACCGCCGCCGTCAGCCAGAGGATGGGCACGATTTCGCTACCCGGCGCGAACAAGCCGAGTGAGGCGATCGCCGCCAGCAGCCCGGCCTGCGTGATCAGCATCCAGCCGCGGCGGCGCCCCAGCGGCGGCGCGTAGCGGTCAAGCAGCGGCGACCAGAGGAATTTCCAGGTGTAGGGAAACTGAATCAGCGCAAACAAGCCAATGGTCTTGAGGTCGACGCCTTCCGAGCGCAGCCAGGCCGGCACCAGATTGAGCAGCAGATACAGCGGCAACCCGGACGAAAAACCGGTGAACACGCAAATCAGCATGCGCCGGGTGAACAGCGCAGCGAGCCAGGGCGGCATCAAGACAATCGGTCAGCGACCGGACGGCTCGCGACGCCGGGTTGCAGGGCGACGCGGTTGCCCGCTGGCGCCCGGCTCGGCGAGGCGGCCCGTAACGTACTTGTGCAGAACGCTGGCGATCAGCGTCTGGTAGGGCACCCCTTCTTCAAGTGCCCTGACTTGAATATCGCTCAGATCGCCGGAGGACAGACGGATGTTCACCCGGCGATCCTTGATCGCCGTTGCCCGCGCCGCCGCCTTGAATTTGGCGAGCTCGGCCTTGCTGGCCACCGACTTCAACCGGCCCTTGTCGAAGGCGCTGAGGACTTCAAGCTCGTAGGCGTCAATCTTCGGCATCTATTTCCCCCTGATTCAAATAGTCCCGGGTTGCCTTGCGGCTCGGGATTGCGGTCTTGAGGAAGAAATAGTCCTCCTCTTCAACAAACGGCACCAGATACGCATAGTTGTCGCATGCGACCACAAGAACGCGCTGCCTGGGGTACTTCGCCTGGTTCGGATGCGCCAGGATATCCAGCAGGCCGCCGGCCTCGATGGAGACAACAATGCTCTCGAACGAGATGCCCCGCTCTGCTTTCAGGGTCTCGCTCTTCTGCGGGCTCCAGCGAAAGGGCTTCATGTGCAAATGTTACGCTGCTGTGTGCCTTTTGTCACCACAGCGCGCAGCGGCGGCTCAGAGATCCGCATCCTGTCGATGGGACTGACCACCCCGCGCCCTCCCTTGTTCAGCACGTGGGTGTAAATCATGGTGGTGGACACGTCGGCATGCCCGAGCAGCTCTTGTATGGTGCGGATGTCGTAACCGGCTTCGAGCAGGTGTGTGGCAAAGGAATGTCGCAGGGTGTGCACCGTCACCGGCTTGCGGATTCCCGCCAGGAAAGTCGCATCGCGGATCGCGCGTTGCAGTCGCTGTTCGTACAAGTGATGGCGACGTTCGATGCGGCTGCGCGGATCGGTGGACAACCCTGGTGCCGGCCAGACCCAGAACCAGGGCAGTGACACCGCGGCTTGCGGCCATTTGCGCGCCAGGGCGTCGGGCATCTCGACTCCGGCCCGACCGGCCTCAAGGTCGTGCTCCCACACCGCGCGCGCATGGGCGATCTGCAGGCGCAAGGGTTCTGCCAGCGCGGCCGGCAACATTACCTTTCGATCCTTGCCGCCCTTGCCCTCGCGAACGACAATTTCGCGACGGTCGAAATCCACATCCTTGACGCGCAAGCGCAGCGCCTCCATCAGCCGCAAGCCGGTGCCGTAAATCAGCCGGCCGAGAACCGCCATCGTCCCCTCGAGCGACGCCAGCAACCGCGCCACCTCGGCCTCGGACAGCACTACCGGCACCCGCTGCCGCGCCTTGGGCCGCAGCATGTCGTCCATCCAGGGCAGGTTGGTGTCCAGCACCTCGCGGTACAGGAACAGGATCGCCGACAGCGCCTGCTTGTGGGTCGAGGGTGCCACCTCGCGCTCCGACGCCAGCCACGAGAGAAAGGCCGTCACCTCCGGTGCGCCCATGTCACGCGGATGACGCATCCCATTGAAGCGGATGAAGCGACGAATCCATTGGACATAACTTGACTCGGTCCGTATGCTGTAGTGCTTGTAGCGGATGCGCTCCCGCACCTGATCGAGCAAGCGGCTGGAGGCCAGCGGCGGCCGGTCCGCCGGCTTGCAGGGTTTGGGGAGTTTTTTGTACTGTGCATAACCACCGTATATTGCTTAACACCTGGATTGCAAGGAGTTTTTCATGGCGCCACGCCCAGGTTATGCAGCAAGCTGTCCGCGAAACCCTGCAAATTTGCTGTCGACTTCACGTTAGCCATTTATCTCTCAGTCCATTACAAGGGGATTCACCGATGAAAAAACTCATGCTGTTTGGCTGTGTTGGCTGCCTTTTGGCCGCCTGCGGCGGAAAGCCCTCCGGCATTTCTGATGAGTTCTACGAAAAGTACAAATTACTTGGAGCGCCGAAGATCTTGTATCAATGCGGTGACAGTATTGGTTATTCAGCAGGTGTCGGCATGAACGCCACCTACAACCACATAGTCAGCGAAGCAAAAGAGAAGTGCAGCGAAAAATTTTCCATATTGGAGAGCCAGCAATATGCAGCCGACAAACGATAAGCCACTGGGGGCAGAGAGTGCTGCGCCGTCACAGACCCCGACTAGAAACAAGATTGAAAACGCCGCAATTGGTGTCACCGTCGCAGGAGGCACTGCTGCTACCGCTGTAGGTGTAATCGCTGCCGGTACTTCGGCTACTGGAGCAATCAGCGCCGCTGGTGCCGCAATTGGCGGGGTCGCGGGCGGTGTCCTGGGCTCTGGTGTCGGACTCGCCACAGGGGGCGTAGGCATGGCTGCGACTGTCCCATTCGCGGCAGCAGGTGCGGCCATTGGGGGTTGGGCTGGCCCTGCTCTGGCAGTCGTTGGTATCGGCACTGCACCGGCATGGGCAGTTCCAGTGGCAATTGCTGGCGGAGTTGTTGCCGTCGGTGGTGTCGTGGCTGCCGTGTACAAGTTTGCCAAATCGCAGACTTGAAACAACTGTGCAGCCCTCGCATTTTAAAATGTCGGCGCTGGCGAGACGGCAATGGTAGTAACTGGGCAATGGCTAACCCGGCAGTCCACACGGACGCTGCGCAATAAAGCCGCGCAGCGCCGGTGACTTCTACGTTGGGCGTCACGAAGAACACAACTGCGCCGCACAAGTCGACGCTGACCTACGGAGCCAACACCCATGACTACGACACTTCTCGCTTTTCTCGGGTTCCTCTGCTGGACTCTCTTCTTGCTTGTGCTCATGGAGGCTATTCGCTCCAAGCTGGTTCTCACGCGCGAGGTTCCGGCCAACGGCTTCGATCCCGAGAACTCGAATCTGTCGCCGTTCATGCAACGTTTGGCGCGCGCGTATGCAAACTGCTTGGAGGGCTTGCCTCTCTTTGGCGGCTTTATGATTCTTGCGGTCATTGCAGGCAAGTCGAGCATCACCGATCCATTGGCCTACGTGTTACTCGCCGCGCGCATTGCCCAGTCGACCATTCACCTTGCATCAACATCATCACTCGCTGTGACCGCAAGATTTACCGCCTTTGCAGTGCAAATGGGTATCGCCGCCTACTGGGCCATAAAGTTCCATACTGTGTAGCAGCGGCCGGGTGACGCCTAACCCTGCCATCGAAGGAATTCCCAAATGGCTGCGCCTTTTGTGCACCCCGCATGTCAAACGTTCGGTCTCTGGTCGCAGTGCGCAGCGTTGGACTGATTGACATCAGGCGCACATGTTGGCACTATCTCCAACATGAAAGCCGTTCAGCTTGTTGGTACTCGTATCGTCTACTCAGAGTCTGCGTTTGCGGAATTGGTGTTGTGGCGCCTTCTGAAGCCGCTCGACGGGTCGGCGCACACGTTCAAGTACAGGCTGGCCTATGTCGTGCGTGGAAAATGCGTTCTGCGCTACGACAACGAAGTAGGGAAGGGCGATCACCGGCATTTCGGCAAAAAGGAAAGCGTCTATGCGTTTATCACGCCGGATCAATTGATCACCGACTTCCAGAAGGATATTGCGAGGTGGAACCATGAAAACAGTAACTCTTGATGTGCGACCCCCTGCCGATTCCATGGCGGATTTTGCCCGTGCATGGAAGACAGGAAGAGCTCAGAAGACTGCGCGCATCAGCTTTGCCACGCCCGAGTTGCTTTGGAGGGTGCTAACCGAAAAGCGGTGGGAACTACTCAAGGTGCTTTGCGGCGCGGGGCCGGTGTCCATTCGCGAAGCTGCACGCCGCGCGGCACGCGACGTAAAGGCCGTGCACGGCGACGTCACTGCGTTGCTCAACGCTGGAGTGCTTACCAAGACAGAGGATGGTCACATCGTTTTTCCGTACGAGGCTGTGAAAGTCGAGTTTCTATTGCAAGCCGCATAGTGTGGCGATGTGCACGTGGCCGAACCCGGCATTCCGCCGGCCAATAGAATAGCCCCTGATCTTTCGGAGAATGACCATGCCTTGTTCCAAGTTCGCACCGGCCGCCGCAGCGATGGTTGCGCTTTTCCTCGCGGGTTGCGCCGCTCCCGGCACGCAGCGGGTGGCCGTGGATAACGCGGCAGTCAAAATCGAAGAGCGCAAGCAGATGGAAATCGTCGCCGAGGAATTGATGGCGGAACAACTCCGGCTCAACACGATTCGCTGGCGGCTGGCGACCCGGGGCAAGGCGGTCTGTCGCGAAGATGTCGGCCCCCTTCTCGGGCTGCACAGCATGACGCGGGCCAAGGGGCCGCTGGGCGATGTGATGGCGGCGAAATTCGGCGTCACGGAGAAGCCGACGGTGGTGCATGTCGTCGCCGGCAGCCCGGCGGAACTGGCCGGCGTGATGAAGGGCGACATCCTCAAGGCGGTAAATGGGGTCCCCATCGCCGAGGCGAAGTCGCTGGAAGAGGCCAACGAGAAATGGCGCCCGGGCGCGCCATTCAGTATCGTGCTGGAACGCAACCGGCTTGCGGTGACGGTGACGGCGGTGCCGGAAGTCGGCTGCAAGTATCCCGTCGGCCTTTCACCGGAGCAGATCATCAATGCCTTTGCCGATGGCAAGCGCGTGATGATCGCCCGCGGCATGATTACCTTCGCGCGGGACGACAACGAGCTGGCGCTGGTGGTGTCGCATGAAATCGCCCACAACTCGATGAAACACATCGATGCCAAGAAGCAGAACATGGGGCTCGGCTTCCTCGCCGATCTCGCCGCGGTGCTGCTGACCAAGGGCCAGGTCAGCAACACCAATTTCGCCGGGCTGGCGGCTGCGGCCTATTCGCAGGAGTTCGAGGCGGAAGCCGCTTACGTAGGGCTCTACCTGATGGCCAACGCCGGCCTGCCGATCGACGATGCGCCGCGCTTCTGGCGGCGCATGGCGGCCGCGAACCCGCAGAGTATCAAGACCAACCATACGGCTTCGCATCCATCGACGTCGTACCGCATGGTGGCGCTGGAAGAGACGGTCAAGGAAATCCAGGGCAAGATCAGCCGCGGCGAACCCTTGCTGCCGAACATGCAGGAAGGCAAGCCATTCATTCCAAAGTAGAAGCAAAGGGATTGCATGAGCACAGCTTGCCTGATCGGGCACATCACGGTGAAGGACGAGGCGCTGTGGGCCGAATACCGCAGCAAGGTGCCAGCCACGCTGGCGCCGTGGGGCGGCGAGCTTCTGCTGCGGGGCAAGCGCTTTGCAGTGCTCGCCGGCGAGCACTCCTATACCGACGTCGTGGTGATCCGCTTCCCCGACCAGGCGGCGCTCAATGGCTGGCATGCGTCGGCTGCGTATCAGGCGCTGATCCCGCTGCGACAGCAGGCGGCCGACGTGGTGTTGCTGGCCTACGCGGAATAGGCCGGGCCTGTCGATCGAAAGGCCTGTGGCACAGGCCTGGCGAGGAATGCGAGCAGAGTGCCGTACAACAATTATTCGTTCGAGAAACGCCAGCGAGATCTGGCCAAGAAGGCCAAGAAAGAGGAAAAGCGCCTGCGCAAGGCCGGTGCGCCTGCGACTCCGGAAGGTACGGAAACCGCGGAGCCGGCTGCAGTGCCGCCGGCAGCGGAAGTAAAGACGGTTCCCTGAGCTTCCTGAGCCCGACCGGCGCCTAGCGGCCGAGTCGGTACACGGCAAGGCTGCCGAGGAAGTTGGGCTCTTCCGTCACCAGCCGCCCGGCTTCGTCGAGCACCTGCCGCTCGCGGATCACCAGGCCCATCTTGGCGCACAGCGATTCGAAATCGAGCAGGGTGAAAAAACGTAGGTTGGGCGTGTCGAACCATTCGTAGGGCAGGTCTTCGGACACCGGCATGCGCCCCGCCATGACCGCCATGCGGTTCTTCCAGTAGGCAAAATTCGGAAAGCTGACCACGGCTTCGCGCCCGACGCGCAGCATTTCGCTGAGGATGCGTTCGGTGTGGCGGACGGTCTGCAGGGTGCGCGAGAGCACGACGTGGTTGAAGGTCTGGTCGTCGAAGCCGGCCAGGCCCTGTTCCAGATTGCCCTGAATCACGTTGATGTCGTTGGCGATGGCGGCCAGCACGCCGGCAGCTTCGAGTTCGACGCCATAGCCCTTTGCGCCGCGTTCCACGATCAGGCGCTTCAACAGCGAACCGTCGCCGCAGCCGAGGTCGAGCACGCGCTCGCCGGGCTGCACCCAGCTGGCGATCAGGTCAAAGTCGGCACGCTCGAGGATGGCGCTCATAGTTTCACCCGCTTCAGGTAGGTGTCGACCACGGCGTGGTAGTGCGGCTCGTCCATCAGGAAGGAGTCGTGGCCGTGGGCGCTGTCGATCTCGACATAGGCGACGGCCTGCCCGTTGTGCACCAGGGCATGCACGATCTCGCGCGATCGTTCAGGCGTGAAGCGCCAGTCGGTGGAAAAAGCGATCACCAGAAACTTGGCGCGGGCGCGGGCCAGTGCGCGGGCGAGGTCGCCGTCGAAATCCTGCGCCGGATCGAAGTAGTCGAGCGCCTTGGTCATGCGCAGGTAGGTGTTGGCGTCGAATACGCCGGCGAACTTGTCACCCTGGTAGCGCAGGTAGGATTCAATCTCGAATTCGACGTCGAAGCCGTAGCTACCGGCGCCGACACGCAGGCGACGGCCGAACTTCTCGGCCATCTGGTCGTCCGACAGATAGGTGATGTGACCCAGCATGCGCGCCAGGCGCAGGCCGCGCAGGGGGCGCACGCCATGCTCGTAGAAGTGGCCGCCGTGAAAATCCGGGTCGGTAAGGATGGCCTGGCGGGCAACGTCGTTGAAGGCGATGTTCTCGGCCGAAAGTTTCGGCGCGGCGGCGATGACAAGCGCATGGCGCACGCGCTCGGGGAAACTCAGCGTCCATTGCAGCGCCTGCATGCCGCCGAGGGAGCCGCCCATCACCGCGGCCCAGGCGTCGACGCCGAGATGGTCGGCCAGCCGCGCTTGCCCATCGACCCAGTCTTCGACGGTGACGACGGGGAAATCCGCGCCCCAGGGTTTGCCGGTGGCGGGATTGGGGCTGGCCGGGCCGGTGGAGCCGTGGCAGCCGCCGAGATTGTTCAGGCCGACGATGAAGAAGCGTTCGGTATCCAGCGGCCGCCCGGGGCCGATGATGTTGTCCCACCAGCCGATGTTGGCCGTGGGTTTGCCAAATTCGTCGGCAGTGCGGCCGGCGACATGATGATGCCCGGACAGTGCATGGCAGACCAGGATGGCATTGGACTTGGCAGCGTTGAGCGTGCCGTAGGTTTCATACACCAGATCGAAGGCGGGCAGCAGGCCGCCGCCCTTCAGCGCGAGGGGCTGGGTAAAGTGCGCGGTCTGCGCGGCGACGATTCCGACACCTGACATGATGGTTTAGAGCTTATCCAGTTGTTCCGCTATTTTCTCAGGTTCGTCGAGCTTGAGGATGCGCGCGACGCGCACCGTGAGCTGCCCGGCATCGGCCATCATGACCTGCTGCTTGACTTCGAGGAGTTGCGACGGGTGCATGGAAAACTGGCGCAGGCCCATGCCGAGCAGCAGCTTGGTCAGCTTCGGATCACCAGCCATTTCGCCGCACACCGCGACCGGCATGCCGACGCGCTGCGCGCTCTGGATGGTCTGCGAAATCAGCCTGAGCACGGCCGGGTGCAGGGGATCGTAAAGATGCGCCACCGAGCCGTCGGTGCGATCGATGGCCAGGGTGTATTGGATCAGGTCGTTGGTGCCGATCGAGAGGAAATCCAGCCGCCGCAGGAAGGGCCCGAGCGCCAGCGCGGCGGCGGGAATTTCGATCATGCCGCCGATTTCGACCGCGTCGAACTTCTGCCGCGCCTCGCGCAACTGCATCTTGGCCAGCTCGATCAGCGACAGGGTCTGCTCGATCTCGACGGCATGCGCCAGCATCGGGATCAGCAGGCGCACCTTGCCGTAATGCGAGGCGCGCAGGATGGCGCGCAACTGCGCCAGGAAAAGCTGCGGCTCGGCGAGGCAGAAGCGGATGGCGCGCAGGCCCAGCGCCGGATTGGGCGCGCTGCGATTGCCCGCCCGATTGCGCAGTGCCCGGGCCTCCTTGTCGGCGCCGATGTCCAGGCTGCGGATGGTGACCGGCTTGCCGGCCAGCGCCTTAACGACGCTGCGGTAGGCCTCGAACTGCTCGTCTTCGTCGGGCAGCTCGTCGCGATTCATGAACAGGAACTCGGTGCGGAACAGGCCGACACCGTCGGCGCCGACTTCCCGCGCGCTTTCGGCGTCCTGCGGCAACTCGATGTTGGCGTGCAGCTCGATGTCCGCGCCGTCCAGCGTGCGCGAGCGGCCGGTGACCAGGCGCTTGAGCTTGGAGCGTTCGAGTTCAAGCGCGGTCTTTCTGAGCCGGTATTCTTCCAGCACGCCCGAATCGGGATCGACGATCAGCACGCCGCGCGTGCCGTCGACAATCAACAGGTCGTCGTCCTGGATCAGCGGCCGCGCATGCTGCATGCCGACCACCGCAGGGATGGCGAGGCTGCGCGCGACGATGGCGGTATGCGAGGTGGTGCCGCCCAGATCGGTGACGAAGCCACCGATCTTGAGACTCTTGAACTGGATGGTGTCGGCCGGCGAGAGATCGTTGGCGACCACGAT
>JAPLRA010000021.1 GCA_026399445.1 Sulfuritalea sp. | reverse complement strand
GAACTGCCGTCCCGGCTGCGGCGCCTGCTGCATCGCGCCTTCGATCAGCACGCTGAACAAACCGGCGGCTGTCCGCTGCGTCCATCTTGGGGCGGACTACCGTTGCCTGATGTTCGGCACGCCGCAACGCCCGGCGTGTTGCTCCGGGCTGCAACCTTCGATTGAAATGTGCGGTGACAATCGCGAAACCGCGCTGGCCTGGCTGACTCGCCTCGAAACCGAAACTACGCCGCCCAGTACTGGTCCAGGTTCTTGATGCCCCACTTCTCTGCCTCTTCGCGCGCCACGATCTTCTCGCTGACGCCGCGGCGGGAGAGGTCGATCAGTTCGGGTGGAATGTAGGCCATCGACTTGGTCGAGAAAAAGACCTTGATGCGAGGCGTCAGCAGCGAACCCTCCGCCTGTTCGGCCACTACCCCGAGGCGACCCGAACTCAGGCGCACCAGCGAACCGACAGGGTAGATGCCGATGCTCTTGACGAAGGCCTGGAAGATTCGTCCGTCGAAATGGCCATTGGTCCACTCGGTCATCTTGCGAATC
The DNA here is from genome assembly GCA_026399445.1 of Sulfuritalea sp. GTDB lineage: Bacteria > Pseudomonadota > Gammaproteobacteria > Burkholderiales > Rhodocyclaceae > Sulfuritalea. The sequence goes on along the minus strand of JAPLRA010000021.1, from coordinate 28,675 downwards.
GATTCGGCCGGGTCCCAACCCGACTTGTAGGGCCGGTTTGAGGTGATCGCGTCATAGACGTCGCAGACCGCGCCCATCTTGGCAAACACGCTGATCTGCTCGTCCTTCAAGCGGTGCGGGTAACCGCTGCCATCGATCTTTTCGTGATGGTGCAGGCAGACGTCGAGCACGGTGGCACCCGCCGTGCCGCCCTCGACCAGCAGGCGATGGCCCTCTTCGGGATGGCTCTTGATGATGCGGAATTCTTCGTCGGTGAGCTTGCCCGGCTTGTTGAGTACCTCCATGGGCATCATCGCCTTGCCCAGATCGTGCAGCAGTCCGGACATGCCGGCATCCCGGATCTCCTTTTCGTCGAGACCCAGCTGGCGCGCCAGGACGACCATCAGCGCGCATACGGCAACCGAATGCATGTAGGTGTAGTCATCCGCCGTCTTCAGCCGCGCCAGGCTGATCAGCGCGCCGGGGTTGCGCGCCACCGAGGAGGCGATTTCATCCACCAGCTCGCCGGCCGCTTCGGCTGAAATCGCCTTGCCCATACGCACCTCCTGAAACATGGAGACGACGGCATCCTTTCCATTCGCACAGATCTTGGCGGCGCGCTTGACCTCCTCGGTCATGGAGACCCTCGGCTGCACCACCTGCATCGGCGTGCCGGTGGCAGCAGCCGTTGCCATCAGTTCCGCATCGACCTTGGCCTCGACCTGCTCCTTGCTTGCAGCGGGAATGTCGATGCCCTTGTCGATATCGATCCAGACCTCCATCCAGACCTCCGAGATGCCGCTTTCGACGATGAGATGGATGTCTTTCGGGTCCTTGATGACGAACTTGGTGCGCCAAAAGGGATGTTCCATCCAGGAGCCGCACAGCTCTTCAAGATGCATTCCCACACGCAGATGTTCAACGCCGATTTTTTTCAGCATGCTAGACTTTGCAGCCCTCTACAGCGGCCGTCACTAATTCTTTCCCCATGGATTTTCACCCGCTGCTCCAAGCTCTCCTACTGGGCCTGGTCGAAGGTTTCACGGAATTCCTTCCCGTCTCCTCTACCGGCCATCTTATCTTGGCTGGCGATCTTTTGCACTTCAATGACGAAAAGGGCAAGCTGTTCGAAATCGTCATCCAGTCGGGCGCGATTCTCGCCCTCTGCTGGGAGTACCGCGAGCGCATCGTTCGCGTTATCGGCGGCCTCACGACGGACCGCACAGCGCAGCGTTTCACCCTCAACATCGCCATTGCCTTCATGCCGCTGGCGGTGCTGGGCCTGCTCTTCGGCAAGGCGATCAAGGCCAACCTGTTCAACCCGGTGACGGTGGCCACCACTTTCATACTGGGCGGTTTCATCATCCTCTGGGCCGAACGGCACGAGCACAGGATTCGCGTCGACCAGGTGGAGGATCTGACGCCCGTGGATGCCTTCAAGCTCGGCCTGGCGCAAGCCTGTGCGCTGATTCCCGGCACCTCGCGTTCCGGCGCCACCATCATCGGCGGCCTGCTGTTCGGGCTCTCGCGCAAGGCGGCGACCGAGTTTTCCTTCTTCCTGGCGATTCCGACGCTGCTGGCGGCGACCGCCTATCAGATGTACAAGGAACGCCACCTGCTGGCAATGGACGACCTCGGCATGTGGGTCGTCGGCTTCGTCGCCTCCTTCGTCTCTGCCTTCTTCTGCGTACGTTGGCTGCTGCGCTTCATCGCCACACATGACTTCACGATATTCGCCTGGTACCGCATCGCCTTCGGCATCGTGGTGCTGGCGACCTGGCAGTTCGGGCTGGTGGACTGGTCGAGTCCGTGATCCTCTATCTGCATGGCTTCACCAGCGGGCCGCAATCGCACAAGGCACAGGCTCTTGGTGCGCGTATGCGCGAGAGGGGTCTCGGCAAGTTCTTCATCTGCCCGCAATTGCCCGCATCGCCGCGCGAAGCCATCGCTCTGGCCGAGGGCCTGATTGCCCGCCATGGTGTCAACACCGTGGTCGGCTCGTCGCTCGGTGGCTACTACGCGACGTATCTGGCGGAAACATTCGATCTCAAGGCAGTTCTGGTCAACCCGGCCGTAGTCGCGCACCTCTCGCTGAAGGATTTCGTTGGCCCGCAACGCTGGCTCTACTCGGGTGAATCCTTCGAGTTCACTCGCGACCACGTCGAGGAGCTGCGCGCCCTTGGGGTTCCGGTCCTGAGCAAACCGCAGCGCTTCTGGCTGCTAGTGGAAGAAGGCGACGAGACGCTCGATTACCGGCACGCCGTCAGCCGCTACAGCGCTGCGCGACAAACCGTGCTGCCCGGCGGCGATCACAGCTTTACGCGCTGGAGCGACTATCTCGATCCGATCATAGAATTCGCCGGGCTGGCGTAGGCGCGCCAGACCAAATGCATCCTACGGCAACACGCGAAAATTTCCGGCTCGGCGTTTTCGCGGGGCTCGCGGCCTACCTGATCTGGGGCCTAGTGCCGGTGTTCTTCAAGCAACTCATCGAGGTGCCGGCCGACGAGATCATCGCCCACCGGGTGCTCTGGGCCATGGTGCTGATGACGGCGGTTATCGGCTTCGGCCGCGGCTTCGCCGATGCCCGACGAATTGCCGGAATCCCCGCGCAGCTCGCACGCGTTGCTCTGGCATCGGCCCTGGTGATGATCAATTGGCTGACCTTCGTCTGGGGCGTCAATACCGGCCACATTCTTGAGACCAGTCTCGGCTATTTCATACTTCCCCTGTTCAATGTCGCACTGGGTGTACTGGTACTCAAGGAGCGTCTGCGTCGACTGCAATGGCTTGCCGTACTGCTGGCCGCCATCGGGGTTGCGATTGAAGCCGTGCATGTCGGCGGCCTGCCCTGGATATCTCTCGTGCTGGCAGGCAGTTTTGGCATCTATGGCTTGCTGCGCAAGCAGTTGCCGCTCGATGCGGCCAGCGGCCTGTTTCTCGAAACGGTGTGCATGACGCCCTTTGCGCTGGCCTGGCTGACGTGGCTGGCGCTTTCCGGACAAAGTCATTTCGGCAGCGGGCCGGGCCTCCTTGCTCCGCGCGACCTGATGCTGGTCGCCACCGGAGCCGTCACCGCCATTCCGCTCCTGCTGTTTGCGATTTCGGCGCGGCGCCTGCCGCTGACCATGATGGGTTTCCTGCAATACCTGGCGCCCTCGATCACCTTCCTGCTCGCCGTGTTCGTCTATGGCGAACCGCTGGATTTGAGCCGCGCGCTGGCCTTTGCCTCGATCTGGCTCGGCCTCGCCGTGTATAGCGTCGATCTTGCCCGATCCGCCGGCGCGCGATCCGCTGTGATTCCATGAGCTTCGATGCCGCCCAGTTCAAACGGATCGAGCGCGCCGGCTACAACCGGATCGGGCCGCGCTATCTGGCCGCATCCGCCGCCCGCCGCGATCTGGCGGCGGCGCTGATTGCCGCCGCCCGACTGGCGCCCGGGCAGCGCGTGCTCGATCTGGCCAGCGGTCCCGGCCTGCTGGCACGCGATGCGCAAGAAGCGGTCGGCAATGAAGGCCTGGCAATTGCAAGCGACATCAGCGAGGGGCAACTCGCCTGCTGCCCCGACCTCATTCGGGCTGCCGCCGACGGCGAGGCCCTCCCCTTCGCCAGCGGGAGTTTCGATCGTGTGATGTGCGGGCTTGGCCTGATGTTCTTCCCTGACGACCAGGTCGCGCTGCAGGAGATACGCCGCGTGTTGGTGCCGAACGGACGACTCGCACTATCCGTATGGAGCCGCGCTGAAGAGGTGCCGCTGGTCGAGACGGCGCTTTCCTGCATGCGCCGTCTGCTGCCGCCACCCAAGGTGGCGCGCCCGTCGATTTTCCGCTTTGGCGATGTCGACGATCTCCGATCGCCAACGCCAGCGCTCTGCGTCCCGATGGGAACTTTCGCGATATCGAGATCCAGTCCTGTCGACTGATCACCCGCTTCAGCAATGCCAGCACCTACTGGCAGGGATTTCTCGATCTCGCCGGCGGCGCGGCGGAAAGTTTGTCGCGTCTGCCTGCCGAAAAGCAGCAGGCGCTCGCCGCGGCCGTCGCCGCAGACCTCGCGCCATATGCCGTGGCGAGTGGCTTCGAGCTGACCAGCACGGTCCTCGTCGCCACGGCCAGACCGGTATAATTCGCTCCCGTCGTTTCCCGCTCACCGCCCCACCCGGGGTGTTCCCCCTCCATGAATGTCCTGTTTGAAGAGGACGGCGCTTTCCGTGCCGGCACCGTGCTGGCCGACAACGTTGCGTCCCTGCAGATCGAACTTGCTTCCGGCAAGCGTTCCAAGGTGAAGGCGGCCAACGTACTGCTGCGCTTTGCGGCGCCGGCGCCGGGCGAACTGCTGGAGCGCGCCGAAGCGGACGCCGAAGGGATCGACGTCGGTTTTCTCTGGGAAGTCTGCGGCGAAGAGGAATTCGGCTTCGAGGAGCTCGCCGGCGAATACCACGGTGCAAAGCCCGATTCCGTGCAAGCCGCGGCCGTGCTGCTGCGCCTGCATTCGGCACCGATGTATTTCCATCGCAAGGGCCGTGGCCGTTTCCGCAAGGCGCCGCCCGACATTCTGCAGGCCGCCCTCGCCGGGCTGGAAAAGAAGCGCCTGCAGGCGGCGGCTATCGAACGCATGGTCGAGGAGCTCAAGAACGGCCAGTTGCCCGCCGAGTTCACGCCCTGGCTGCAGCAACTCATCTACAAGCCGGACCGCAATCGCAGCGAGACCAAGGCGCTCGAAGCCGCCTGTGGCGAGACTGGAAAATCCGCCGCACGTCTGCTATTCGAGTGTGGCGCGCTGCCCTCAACCCACGACTATCACCTCGGCCGTTTCCTGTTCGAGTTCTTCCCCGAAGCCAAAGGTGGAACGAATTTCCCCTACTTCGCCACCCCCGTCGACCCGGACGATTTGCCTCTGGCGGAGGTAGCCGCCTTCAGCGTCGACGACGCCCATACGACGGAAATCGACGACGCCTTTTCCGTCACGACAAAGCCCGATGGTGGCTGGCGCATAGGCATCCACATCGCTGCGCCGGGTCTGGGCTTTGCCCCCGATTCGGACCTCGGCCGCATCGCCCGCGAACGGCTGTCGACGGTGTATATGCCGGGGCGCAAGATCACCATGCTGCCGGAAGACATCGTGGAACATTTCACGCTCGCCGCCGGACATACCGTAGCCGCGATCTCGCTCTATCTCGATGTCGCCGCAGACTACCGCCTGCTGGGCCACGAGACGCGCATGGAACGCGTGCCGATCGTCGCCAACCTGCGCCACCACGACATCGAGCCGGTGTTCAACGAAACCACGCTGACCGACGGCCTGCCTGATTTTCCCTACCGCGACGAGCTGAAGCTGCTCTGGGAATTCGCCCAGGTACTCGAAGCCGGGCGCGGCAAGCCGTCCGACAACAGCAATCGCAAGGACTACAACTTCATCGTCGACTGGAACGCCGACAGCGGCATCGTGGCCGAGCCCGGCAAGGGCTTCGTCGCCATCGACGAGCGCGCGCGCGGCAGTCCGCTGGATACGCTGGTCGCGGAATTGATGATCATGGCCAACGCCACCTGGGGCGCGATGCTGCGCGATGCCGGCATCCCCGCGCTATACCGCGTGCAGACCGCGGGCAAGGTGCGCATGAGCACGGTCGCTGCGCCGCACGAAGGCCTCGGCGTCGAGTGCTATGCGTGGTCGTCGTCGCCGCTGCGCCGCTATTGCGATCTGCTCAACCAGTGGCAACTGATCGCACTGCTGCACCAAGAACCCCCTCCCTTCCCGCCGAAATCGGCGGACCTGCTGGCCGCCATGCGCGACTTCGAACTGACCTATGCCGCCTACGCCGAATTCCAGCGCGGCATGGAGCGCTACTGGTGCCTGCGCTGGCTGCTGCAGGAAGGCGCAGAGAAGATGCCGGGGCAAGTGCTGCGCGAATCGCTGGTGCGGCTCGACGCCATCCCGCTGGTGGCGCGCGTGCCCTCGCTGCCTGAGTTGCCCAGGGGTGCCCGCGTGCAACTCAGCGTCGATGGCATCGATCTGCTGGAGGCAGAGCTGCGCCTGCGCTATCTGGAACTGGTGGCCGAATTGGCGCCCAATATGGGCTCTGATGCCGCCTTAGCCGACGACGAGGGTGAAGAAGTCGCGGAGTAAAATTGTCGGGCTTATGCCAAGCCCGTCCAACCCGCCCAGCCTGTCACGCTTCTCCTGGCCCGCGCTGCCATCCCTGCCGATGCCAGCGTTTCTCGCCGCAATGGACGCGCCGCAGCGCCACCTGACGCTGGCGATCGGCGCTTCCCTGTTGATCCACGCCGTAGTGCTCACCATTCGCTTCACGCCACCGGACTTCATCGACAAGGCCCGCGAGCGAGCGCTCGACGTCATCCTGGTCAACAGCAAGAGCAAGAACCGGCCGGACAAGGCACAGGCCAAGGCGCAGACCAACCTCGATGGCGGCGGCAACACCGACCAGGACCTGCGTGCCAAGACGCCGCTGCCGCCCTCGCCCAATACGAAGGAAGGCCGCGAGCTGCTTGAAGCACAGCGCCGCGTCGCCGAACTGGAAGCGCAGCAGCAGCAGCAGATGACGCGACTGAAGAGCGAGCGGGCGGTCGCCACGAACAAGGCCCAGAACAACCAGGCGGCACCGCCCGAGCCGACCCGCTCAGGCGCCGACCTCGCCAGCAGCGCGCTGGCCATCGCCCGCATCGAGGGCCAGATCTCGCGGCAACTGGAGGAATACAACCAGCGGCCACGCAAGAAATTCATCGGCGCCCGGGTCGAGGAATACCGCTTCGCCCAGTATGTCGAGGATTGGCGGCAGAAGATCGAGCGCATCGGCAACCTGAACTATCCCGATGCCGCCAAGGGACGCCTCTACGGCAGCCTGGTGCTGACCGTGATCATCAAGGCCAACGGCGATCTGGAGCGGGTCGAGGTCAGCCGCTCCTCGGGCAAGACCCTGCTCGACGACGCCGCGCGCCGCATCGTGCAGATGGCCGCCCCCTACGCCGCCTTCCCCGAGGCCATCCGGCGCGATACGGACGTGCTCGAGATCACGCGCACCTGGACCTTCACGAACGCCGACCGACTGCGGTCAGACTGAGCGATGACTGATCGCTACGCCGTGTTCGGCAACCCCATCGGGCACAGCAAGTCGCCCCGCATCCATGCAATGTTCGCGGCGCAGACCGGGCAGGACATCAGCTACGAGGCGATTCTGGTCGAGACAGGCAGCTTCGCGGCGGCGGTGAATGCGTTCATCGCCACGGGTACGGGACCGGCGCGAGGCGCCAATGTCACGGTACCGTTCAAGGAAGAGGCCTTTCGCCTCGCCGCCCACCGCACGCCGCGCGCGGACGCCGCCGGCGCAGTGAATACCTTGAGTTTCGAAGCCGGCGTCGTCATCGGCGACAACACCGATGGTGCGGGCCTGGTCCGCGACCTGAAGAACAACCTCGGCTGCGACCCGGCCGGGCGCCGCATCCTGCTGCTGGGCGCCGGCGGTGCGGCGCGCGGCGTGATCCTGCCGCTGCTGCTGGAAAATCCCGCTGAACTGGTGATTGCCAATCGCACCGAAGAAACCGCGGCGCGTCTCGCCCTCGAGTTTTCCCGCCTGCCCGGCTGCGCCATCGGCGTCAAGCCCGACGGCATAGGCTTTCCAGGCCTCGCCGGGCGCGCCTTCGACTTGGTCATCAACGCCACCTCTGCCGGCCTCAGCGGCGCCGTGTTACCACTACCGACTTGCGTGTTTGCGCTGCGCTGCGTCGCCTATGAAATGGTCTATGGCCGCGCGACACCTTTCATGAATCAGGCGCAGGCCGCAGGCGTCCGCGTCGCCGACGGCCTCGGCATGCTGGTGGAGCAGGCCGCTGAAGCATTCTTCGTCTGGCGCGGTGTGCGGCCCCGCACCGCACCGCTGCTCGCTGCTCTTCGCGAGCAACAATGAGACCGGCACCACACTGGCTCAAGCTCGGGCTCGCGGCAATGGCGGGTTTGCTCCTGCTCTGGCAGGGCTGGTATCTGGGCTGGGTGATCTGGTGGAAATGGGTGAATCCCGGAACCACCAGTTTCCAGAGCCAGCGCATCGACGAAGCCCGACAAAAAAACCCGAAGGCAGAAATCAAGCGCCAGTGGGTGCCCTACGAGAAGATCTCGGTGCATCTCAAGCGCGCCGTGGTCGCCGCCGAAGACGACAAGTTCGTCGATCATGAAGGCTTCGACTGGGAAGGCATCCAGAAGGCGCTGGAAAAGAACCAGAAGCAGGGCAAGGTGGTCGCCGGCGGTTCGACCATCTCCCAGCAACTGGCAAAGAACCTGCTGCTCTCGCCGTCGAAAACCACCCTGCGCAAGGCCGAGGAAGCCATCATCACGCTCTGGCTGGAACTGCTGTGGGACAAGCGGCGCATCCTCGAGGTCTATCTCAATGTCGTCGAATGGGGCGATGGCGTGTTCGGCGCGGAGGCCGCCGCGCGGCGCTACTACGGCATCCCCGCGGCGCAGCTCGGTGCCGAACAGGCGGCGCGGCTGGCCGTCATGCTGCCGGCGCCGCGACGCTATGAACGCAATCCCTGGTCGGCCTACATGAACGGCCGCACGCAACTGATTCTTGGCCGCATGGCAGGCGCGGAGGTGCCGTAGAGGGCTAAATCCGCTCTAGAATGCGGGCATACGGACGCAAGGCTACGATGCAATGAGCACCACACCCGACGACGCACTGGAGACCTCGGAAGAGGAACAACACGACCTGAGAATCGTGCAGGAGTTGCTCGTCCGCCAACGCCGCGTCGAGACGCTCGTGCATCGGCAGGACATGCCGCGCCATCAACTGGTAGAGGACCTGGTACACAAGCAGCATTTGGCGGAACTCAAGACGCGACTCGATCGCATGCCGCCGGATCGCGTGGCCCGCATCCTCGAGGCTTTGCCGCAGGATGACAGCGTACTGGTCTGGGAAATGGTCGCGCCGGATCGAGGCGCAGAGATCATCGACGAGCTCTCCGACGCGCTGCGCGAAACCTTTTCCGCGGCACAGCCATCCCCGCGCAAGCCGATCATGCTTAACGCCTTTGAACTGCAGAACGGCCGCCTGCGCCAGATTCCGGTAGATAGTCGGGAAGACCTCGCCGCCACCAAGCCGATCTGGGTCGACCTGGTCGCTCCCTCGCGCGAGGAGCGCAAATGGATAGCCGATATTTTCGGCCTGCGTCTGCCGGATGCGGACGACCTGACCGACCTCGAGGAATCCGCCCGCTTCTATATCGAGGAGAACGGTGAAGTTCATCTGCATTCCAACTTCCTGCTCGACAAGGAGGATGAATCGCGCAACGTCGCGGTTGCCTTCATCCTGCACAACAACATCCTGTTCTCCATGCGCGACGAGGAGCTGCCCGTATTCCGGCTGCAGCGTTTGCGCGCCCGCATCCAGCCCGGCTACGTTTCGGAAGGCAAGGACGTGCTGCTCGACCTGTATGGCGCCGACGTCGAGTATTCCGCCGATGCGCTGGAGGACATCTACGCCGAGTTGGAGAAGGTCAGCCGCACCGTCCTGACGCCGCAGGTCACCGACGATGAGGCCGCCGAGATCCTCTCCGACATCGCCAAGGAAGAGGACTTGAACGGCCGCATTCGCCGCAACGTACTCGATACGCGGCGCGCGCTGTCCTTCCTGATGCGCAGCCGGCTGATGTCTACCGCGCAACATGACGACGCGCGCCAGATCCTGCGCGACATCGATTCGCTGGACGGCCATACGTCCTTCCTGTTCGGCAAGATCAACTTCCTGATGGATGCCACGGTCGGCTTCATCAACATCAACCAGAACAAGCGCGTGTCGAAGCTGACGACCATCAGCGTCGTCTTCATGCCGATCAACATTCTGGCCGGCATTGGCGGCATGTCCGAGTTTTCGATGATGACCCAGGGTATTCCGTGGCCCGCGTCCTACGGCGCCTTCGTCGTCGCCATGGGCCTGATCGGCTGGGGCACCTACGTCACCCTACGCTGGCTCGAAACCCGCAAGGCGAGAAAACTGCTCGCCGCCCGACGCGCCGGGCGCGAGAGCTGACTACTTCGTCACCAGTTTCAGGCCGAGAATTCCGGCCACAATCAGGCCGATCGACACCAGACGCGCGACCTCGCGCGACTCATTGGACAAGGCCATGCCGAGTAAGGCAGTGCCGACCGCACCGATGCCGGTCCATACCGCATAGGCGGTGCCAACCGGCAGTGTTTTCAGCGCCCAGGCGAGCAGGATCACGGAGGCGCCCATGGCCGCGAGCGTCCAGGCGCTGGGTACCAGGCGGGTAAAGCCTTCGGTGTATTTGAGGCCAATGGCCCACGCAATCTCGCAAACACCGGCGACCAGCAGCACGGCCCAAGCGGCGGCGGGGCTCAGTGCCGGCATGCTTGCGTGTCCGGCTGCCGTATCGCCATCGCCGACTTTTGCACAAGTGGCGACAACAGGCCGTTCAGCCTTGCGCGAAAATCGCGTCAGCGGCCGCTACTGTCGCCGCAATGTCGGCGTCGCTGTGGGCGGCCGAAACAAAACCGGCCTCATAAGCCGAAGGCGCGAAGTAGAACCCGGCATCCAGCATGGCGTGGAAGAAACGGTTGAAAGCGTCCTTGTCAGACGCCATTACTTCTGCATAGGACGTCGGTGGCGTGGCGGCGAAATAGACACCGAACATGCCGCCAACAGATTGTGCGCAAAAATTCACGCCGCGCTTTTTGGCCGCAGCCGTGAGCCCATCCACCAGCGCGTTGGTCTTCGCCGCAAGCGCCTCGTAAAAGCCCGGCGCCGCGATCTTCTTCAGCGTCACCAGGCCGGCCGCCACCGACAGCGGATTGCCCGAGAGCGTGCCGGCCTGATACACGGGCCCCAGCGGCGCAATCTGTTCCATGATCTCGCGGCGGCCGCCGAAGGCGCCGAGCGGCATGCCGCCGCCGATCACCTTGCCGAACGTCGAGATATCGGGCGTGATGCCGTACAAGCCCTGCGCCGAACCCGGACCGACGCGAAAACCCGTCATCACCTCGTCGAAAATCAGCACCGCACCATGCAGCGTGCACATCTCGCGCATGGCAGCGAGAAATTCAGGTTTCGGCGCGATCAGGTTCATGTTGCCGGCCACCGGCTCGACGATCACGCAGGCAATCTCCTTGACGTGCTTGATGAAGGCATCGCGCAGGCCCTGCTCATCGTTGTAGTCGAGTACCAGGGTGTGCCGCGCCAGATCGGCGGGTACACCCGCCGACGATGGATTGCCGAATGTCAGCAAGCCCGAACCGGCCTTGACCAGAAGGCTGTCGCCATGGCCGTGATAGCAGCCCTCGAACTTGATGATCATGTCGCGCCCTGTAAAACCGCGGGCGAGGCGGATCGCGCTCATCGTGGCCTCGGTGCCTGACGGCCTCGGTGCCTGACGAAACCAGACGCACCATGTCCATGCTAGGCACGCGCTGTACCAGCAGTTCGGCCAGCTCAATCTCGCCTTCCGTCGGCGCCCCGAAGGAAAGCCCCTTCGCCGCGGCTTCCTGCACGGCGCGCACGGTATCCGCATCGGCATGACCGAGGATCAACGGGCCCCAGGAACCCACGTAGTCAATGTAATCCTTGCCGTCTGCATCCCAGACCCGGGCGCCTTCGCCGCGCGCAAAAAAACGCGGTGCGCCGCCCACCGATCTGAAGGCGCGCACCGGCGAATTGACGCCGCCGGGAATGGTTTTCTGGGCGCGTGAGAATAGTTCTTCGTTGCGAGTCATGAAAGAGTCCTATTGGTCCGGAAAGGCGTGCCGGACGCAGCGCGGTTCAGGAAGCCGGCCGGCCACGATCGCGCTGCGCCCCCTGGTTGAAAAGCTGCTGATAGGCGGCCGCTCGCGCCTTGATGTCCATTGCATCGAACAGATCGCTGACCACGGCGATCATGTCCGCACCGGCAGCAATCACCTCGGGGGCATTGTCGAGCGTGATGCCGCCGATGGCGGCCACCGGCAAGGCAAAGCGCCGCCGCGCTTCGCCCAGCAGGTCCAGTGGCGCACGCACCGCCGCCGGCTTGGTGCGTGAGGAAAACATGCTGCCGAAGGCTATGTAATCTGCGCCGGCGGCTGCAGCCTCTTCGCCACGGGCAAGTTCGTTGTAGCACGAAACGCCGAGGATGCGCTTTGGTCCCAGGGCATCACGCGCGGCAGCCAGCGAACCGCCCGGAGCATCGTCGCGGCTCAGGTGAGCGCCATCGGCACCGATTTCCACCGCCAGCCAGACATCGTCATTGATGATCAGCTTTGCGCCCGAGGCTCGACATATTCGCAGCATCTCGGCGGCCTGCGCGCGGCGCAGGGGGCGCGAAGCCATCTTGTTGCGGTATTGAACGAAGGGGGCGCCGCCATCGAGCGCCGCCTTCACCAGCGCCGATAGCCGCGGCAGCAGAGGATCATCGACGGTGACAGCGCAAAGACCCCGGATAATCATTTGGAAGAATCCGTAAGAAAGCGCGGAAAATCAGGCTTCATCTGCTTCATCCTCTTCCCGCGACCAGAACAGGCGATCGGGAATGAATTGTCCCATACCGGGCCGGAAACCGGCCGCCAGTGTGCGCCAGGTATATTCCTGCGCACCCATGACCGCGTCGGCCACCTCCGCCCCACTGGCGAGGTGGGCGGCAATCGCCGAGGCCAGTGTGCAGCCCGAACCGTGATAGCTGCCGGGCAGGCGATCCCATCGATCACTGCGCACCGCACCATGGCTGCCGTAGAGCGTATTGACCACCTGCGGCGTTCCCTCATGAGTGCCCGTCACCAGCACGTACTCGCACCCGGCATTGATCAGGCGATGAGCGCATTCGGCGAGACCGAGTTCGAGGCGCGTGTCTTGGTGGAGTTCTCCAAGCTGCTGCGCAAGCCGCCGGGCTTCTAGGCTGTTGGGCGTCAGCAGCGTGGTCTGCGGCAGCAGCAGGCCGATCATGGCTTCGATCATTTCCTCGTCGGCAAACTGGTCGCCGCGCCCCGAAGCCAGCACGGGATCGAGGATCACGGGAATATCGGGATAGTCCGAAATCACCTCGGCAATTGCCGCGATGACCTCGACGCTGCCCATCATGCCCAGCTTGAACGCTGCCACCGGCATGTCCTCCAGCAGGGCGCGGGCCTGGTCGGCGACCCACTCGGCATCTATCGGCAAAACCCCTTCGACGCCCGTCGTGTCCTGCACGGTAATCGCCGTCACGACGGTAAGCGGGTGGCAGCCCAGGCTGGCCAGCGTCAGAATGTCGGCCTGCAATCCTGCCCCACCGGTCGGGTCGGCGGCAGCAAAAGTCAGAACAATGGGCGGAGACGGGTTGGCTGGAGGGGCGGCGGTCATGAATGTCCTGATCCGTCCCGGGCGTATCGAGCGGTCAGCGGCTTGAGTTAATATTCTGCGATTCTATCTGAAGGGATACCGTCCGCCGGCACCAGCCACGGCGGACATAGCCGACAACCACGTCATGAAACCCGAGCCGACCTACTCCAAATGGATCTGCCTGATTTGTGGATTCATTTATGACGAAAGGACGGGGCTGCCGGAAGAAGGTCTGCCCGCCGGAACGCACTGGGATGAAATACCCCCCAACTGGACCTGCCCCGAATGTGGTGCGCGCAAGGAAGACTTCGAAATTGTCAAAATATAAGTATGATTGAGGGTAGCAATGCTTGGCCCCGGTAGAAAACAACGAACGGGACGGCGGGGGGGGATATGAAAAATTGCGCTCATGACGGGCGTGTTTTCATGGCTGGTTTTTTGTTCCACCCACGGCCGCCACAATTGAAGTCAGAATGCGACATGGAGTAACGTGAGCGACACACCCCCGCTTTCCGGCATCAAGGTGATGGTGATCGATGATTCGAACACCATTCGCAAGACCGCCGAAATTTTTCTGCTGCAGGCCGGCGCCCAGGTGGTGCTGGCGGAAGACGGCTTTGATGCGCTGGCAAAGATCAACGATCACCAGCCCAACGTGGTCTTCTGCGACATTCTGATGCCACGCCTCGATGGCTATCAAACCTGCGCGCTGATCAAGAAGAACGCGAAATTCGCGTCGACCCCGGTGATCATGCTTTCTTCAAAGGATGGCCTCTTTGACCGTGCGCGCGGGCGCATGGTGGGCTCAGACGAGTATCTGACCAAACCTTTTACCAAGGATAGTCTTCTTAAAACCGTGGCCGCTCACGCTGCGCGTTCCTGACTGAGTAGTTTCCCTTTTTTGCGAGCCGACCCCCATGCCCATCAAAACTGTTCTGATCATTGACGACTCCCCCACCGAGCGCCACATCCTGACCCAACTCCTGCTCAGCGGCGGTTACGAAGTCAGTACCGCCGACAGCGGGGACGAAGGCGTCGAACGGGCCAAGCAGATCAAGCCCGACCTCATCCTGATGGATGTGGTGATGCCGGGCACCAACGGCTTTCAGGCCACCCGGGCGTTGTCGAAAGATGCGGCGACCAAGGATATTCCGGTCATCATCTGTACGACCAAGGATCAAGAGACCGACAAGGTCTGGGGCATGCGGCAGGGTGCCCAGGATTACGTCACCAAGCCGGTCGATGGCCCGGTCTTGCTGGCCAAGATCGCCGCACTGGGCTAACAATGAACGGCCCCCACGCTCGCTTCGCTTCGCGGCCCCCCAAGAGGGCGCAGGCCCCCCTTGGGGCGGCCCGGCGGGAGGCCTGAACCATGGCCAAGCGCATCAGTCTGCGCGAATTCCAGCAAGGCCTCTCCGAGCGTCTTCTGTCCGCACGGCGCGGCGAAGGCGCCCAGGCGTTGCTTGGCATCGAATCGGGTGCCGACGATCTTCCCGGGGGCAGCCACTGGCTGATCGATCTTGCCGACTCGGGCGAAGTGTCGCCCCTGCCGCAACTTACGCCTGCGCCGCTGACCAAGCCGTGGTTTGCCGGCATCGCCAACATTCGCGGCGTGCTCTATAGCGTGGTGGATTTTTCCGCATGGCGCGGCGGCGCGCCCACCCCCATCAACGCGCAATCGCGGCTGCTGCTGGTCGGTGCCCGACATGGCATCAATAGCGCCCTGCTGGTGCGTCGCGCACTGGGGCTGCGTCCGCACCATGGCTGGGTGGTCGCTTTACGGACGCACAAGACGTCATTTGGACCCAGTTGCGCATCCCTGCGCTGCTGGCCGACCCGAACTACCTCGACATCGCTCTTTGAGCGTTCCGGAAAGGACTACCCATGGCCTTCAAGCTGCCCTTCTCGTTGCCAAACTTTGACCGACGCTCCCGGGATGCGGCCCAGGAGAGAGCCCCTGCAGCGGCTCCCGCAGAAGACCGTCGCCGCAAAGGCCTGCCGCTGATCGGCCTTCTCGATATCGAGACCCAGTTTCGAATCCTCGGCACGATCTTTCTGATCAGTCTCCTCATCACCATCGCCGCGATCTTCATGCAAGGTCAGGCAACCACCCGGGGCACCACCTACCTGTCGGTCGTCAGCCACATTGCCCCGCTGACCCAGCAGATTCCCAAGGCTGCGCTGAACGCCATGCAGGGGCAGTCCGAGGGCTTCACTGAACTGCGTGACGCACGCGACAACTTCAACAGGCTTCTAGAAGGTCTGATCGAAGGGGGTGAAATCAGGGGCATCAAAGTATCAGCCACCAGCTTGGAGACCCGCCCCGCACTCGACGCCTTGCGCGAAGCCTGGGCCAAGCAGGACGAAATCATCAGTCTGCTGCTGGCGCAGGAAATCCGTTTCTCGGCGATTGGACGCCTTGCCAAGGAAGCGCTACAGAATGGCCAGGCCATGAGCGCATCTGCCGAAACCGCCGGCGGCAAGCTGCCCGGACTAACCGAGCGGATTTTGCGAGCCTCTACCCATCTTGCTGTGGCACCAGGCTTTGACGAAGCGATGGCCGTACAGCTGGCAAAAGATATCGCCACCGCGCAGGAACTGGCGCCCGCCGAAACCCCGTTGGCAAAAAGCCTGAAAGCAATGCAGGCCGCCATACCCACCCTGTCCGGCAACCTTAAGGCCCTGGCAAGCGCACGCAGCGCCGGCGCCACGGTGATCAACGGTTGGCGTTCCATGAGCGGCAATACCGAGGCTCTGGCCAACGCCTATGAGAAGGAAATCACCGAACAGGACGCCTCGTCATTCTCCGCGGCCATCTTCGGCTCGCTGGCTCTGGTCATGCTGGTGCTGATGGTCAAAGCCTTCAACGACGAAGGTCTCCGTCGCAGCGATGAGGCCGATCACCAGCGCCGCATCGCAGAAGCAGCGAAGGATGCAACGCAGGGCGCCATTCTGCGTCTGATGAACGAAATGGGCGACCTGGCCGACGGTGACCTGACCATCCGCGCCACCGTGTCCGAGGACATTACGGGCGCCATTGCCGACTCGGTGAATTACACGGTTGAAGAACTCGCCGTGCTGGTACGACGCATCAACGACGCGGCCGAACGCGTAACCCGCGCCTCGAGCGCCGCGCAAAGTACCTCCAACGATCTGATCGCCGCCACCAAAGTGCAGTCGACTGAAATTCAGAACGCCAACGCGGTGGTTCTGGAAATGGCCAATTCGATGAAGACCGTATCTTCCTCGGCCCTGGAATCAGCTCGTGTGGCGCGCGCCTCGCTTGAAGCCGCGCAGAAAGGCGCGGCGGCCGTGTCGAACTCGATTACCGGCATGAACGAAATCCGCACCCAGATCCAGGAAACTTCGAAACGGATCAAGCGGCTCGGCGAATCGTCGCAGGAGATCGGTGAAATCGTCGAACTGATTTCCGACATTACGGAACAGACCAACGTGCTGGCGCTGAACGCCGCCATTCAGGCCGCCTCGGCAGGCGAGGCCGGACGAGGCTTCTCGGTGGTGGCGGAAGAAGTTCAACGACTGGCCGAACGCTCCGGCGAGGCAACGAAGCAGATTGCCGCCATCGTCAAGACAATTCAGACCGACACCCACGATGCCGTGGCGGCCATGGAATATTCGACGCAGGGCGTGGTCGAAGGGGCCAAGCTGTCAGACGCCGCTGGTCAGGCGCTGAACGAAATCTCCAGCGTGTCACAGGATCTTGCCCGCCTGATTCAAGCGATCTCGACCGATACGCAGGCCCAGGCCGACATCGCCACCCAGGTGGCGGACTCGATGCAGGGCATTCTTCGGATTACCGGGCAAACCACCAGCAGCACGCAGGAAACCGCCGTGTCGATTGGCGAGCTTACCGAGCTCGCTGTCGAACTCAAGGGCTCGGTCTCGGGCTTCAAGGTGTGAAGAGAACATCCCAAACGGCCATGGCAACGAGCGCCGCCCGCAGAAGATGAAACACGCGAAAGCCAATTGGTCGCCCGCCCCCCTTCCCCCCTCGCGGGGGGTTACCGGTCGGCGCGCCGCGCGCGTCCATCACAGGGGACTCCGAACGAGTTGTTTCACGTTAACCTGTCGCGTGGTGAATAGCTTTTCATGAGCATGGATCTCGACATCGGACCACTGTCCTGGGTCAAGGGGGAAATCGACCTTGCCCTGGAACGAGCCGGGGTGAGCCTCGCCGCCTATGCGGCCGATGCCGCTGCAGATGACCTGAAGAAGGCCCGCACCAGCATGCACCAGGCGCATGGTGCTCTGGCTATCGTCGGCCTTGACGGCATTACCGAATTCGCCGACGCGATCGAGCAACTGCTGGCTACGCTGGGCGAAGACGCAACTCAGGATGTTGGTGCTGCAATAGCAGCAGCGCAAGGCGGCTTTGCTGCGTTGCGCGGATATCTCGACGACCTGATGGCCGGTCACCCGAACCAGCCGCTGCGGCTGTTTCTCCCCTACCGCGCGATGGTTGTGGCGCGCGGTCTGCCTGCTCCGGGGCCGTCCGAGCTGTTTTTCCCCGACCTTACCCAGCGCCCGCCGAAGCGCGAAAAGGATCCCGCGCCGCTGACCCCGGAGGCTCTCGCGGCGCGCCTCAAGGCTGCGCGCCTGGGCTTTGAACGCGGCCTGCTGAAGTGGATCAAGAATGATCCCAAGGGCATCGCCGAAATGAAAGTCTCGGTGGCCATGATCGAACTGACGCGCGGCACCCCCTCCGCCCGCGCCTACTGGTGGGTCGCGCTGGGCGTGCTCGATGCGCTCGCCGCAAACGGACTGGCCGATTTGCCGGAGGCCAAGCGGTTTGCCATGCGCCTCGGTGGGCAGATCAAGAAACTCATCGACGGCAAGGCCGAAGCAGACGAGACGCTTTTGCGCGAGGCGCTGTACCAGGCGGCCTGCGCCACGGCAGGAGGCGAAGCGCTGGCCATCGTCCGTGCCGCCTATCGTCTGGACGGCATGGTGCCCACTGCAACACCGTCGGAGACCGAAAGGCTGCTGCCGCACATTCGTCGTTTGCGTGAATTGCTGGCCGCCGCAAAGGAGGACTGGAATCGCCTGTGCGCCGGTACCGCCGCCGCACTGCCGCCGTTCCACGAACGCGTGGCGAAGATTGCCGAAGAGGGCGCTGCCACCGGTCAGCCCGGCTACATGCGGCTGACTTCCGCCGTTCTCGAACAGACAGACCAGTTGCGCCGTGATCCGACGCGACACAACGAGATCATGGCGCAGGAGATGGCCACCGCACTCCTGCTCGCCGAATCCGCCCTGGAAAATTTCCAGTCGCTCGACGCCGACTTCGCGCACTCGGCGGAAACCATCGTCAACCGTCTCGCCGCGCTGGGTCGCGGTGAAGAACTCGGAACGCTGGAACTGCCGCACCTTGACGCCATGTCCCGGCGCGCCCAGGAACGCCTGCTGCTGGAATCCGTAGCACGTGAAATCCGTTCCAACCTCGGCGCCATTGAACAAACGCTGGATGCCTTCTTCCGCGACACCTCACGCCAAGCCACTCTGCCGGCGCTGACACAACCGATTCGCCAGATCCAGGGCGCGCTGATGGTGCTCGGTCAGGATCGTGCCAACACCATACTCGGCGAATGCGCGGCCGCCATCGAGCATTTCGCCGAACCCGGATTCGCGCCGCAAGCCGGCGATTTCGAAGACGTGGCGAGGAAGCTTTCGGGGCTGGGCTTTTTCGTCACGCAGTTGCAAGGTGGCGCCGCCGACATCGACGCCATTCTTGCGCCGCCGCCCGCCGCGCATGCTGTCCAAGAGGAAGCCGAGGTCATCGCGCCGGAGTCCTTGGCACCGCCCCCGGCGGCGCCGATCGAAGACTTTGCTGCCGAGGCCGCGACTTTCGAAGAAGCGACGTCTGAAGAAGCATTGCCGGACTTCGAAGTCGAGGCGATTGAAGCTCCTCCAATGCTTGCGCCCGAGCCCCCTGCGGCGCCGGCAACGCCCATCGAAACTCCTGCGCCGTCCGCCGAGGCCTCGCGACTGATGGACGCCAGCGAGGAAGAGCTCGACGCAGAACTGCTCTCCATATTCCTCGAAGAAGCCAACGAAGTGCTGGCAACCATCAACCAGCATCTGCCGCTGGTGCATGCCACGCCAAACGACCAGGCCTCGCTCGTCACGCTACGCCGCAGTTTCCATACCCTGAAGGGCAGCGGTCGCATGGTGGGCCTGACCGATCTGGGCGAAGCCGCCTGGGCGGTGGAACAGGTGATGAACGGCTGGCTACACGAAGCACGCCCCGCCACAACGCCCTTGATGGAAGCGCTCGATCTGGCCGCCGGGATTTTCAAGGAATGGGTCGTGCAACTCGAAGCCGGCGGCAGCAGCCATTTCGATGCGTCTGAGTTGTTCCACCGCTGCGAGATCCTGGGCGGCGCCGAAGATGCCGAGGCCGAAATCGCCGTAGCGCCAACGCCGACTCCCGAGGAAGTCATTCCCGAGGAAGTCATTCCCGAGGAAGTCATTCCCGAGGAAGTCATTCCCGAAGAAGTCATTCCCGAGGAAGTCATTCCCGAGGAAGTCATTCCCGAAGAGACTGCGACCGAAGCGCCTGAAGAACCGCAGGCTTCAGCTGAAGTGGTCTCCTTCCCGTCGCCACCACCGATCCGCATCGGCGACGTGGAAGTGGCGCCCACGCTCTACAACCTCTATCTCGACGAGACTCGCGAACACATAGCAACGCTGCAAGCCAACCTTGGGCTTGAAGCAGTGCCGGACAATGAAGTAATCCGTGCCGCACATACAACGGCCAGCATTTCCGCCGCCACGGGCATGATGCCGATCTCGAGCCTTGCCCGGGCGCTGGAAGATGCGCTGGTGCGTTTGTCGCTGGTCGACGCGACGCCCAGCGACGCCCAGCGCTTTGTTTTCGCCCGCTGCGCCGGCGCCCTCGAGGGGATGCTGGGTGCCGTTGCCGAGCGCCGCATGCCCGGCGAGGAAGCTGCTCTCGCCGCTGAACTCAATGCGATGACGCCGGCCTCCATCACCTCTTTCGAACCTGCGGCCGAGGCCTTCGTCGAACTGGCCGTCGCAGAACCCGTCGCACCGGATGTGCCGGAAATCACCCTGACCGCGGCCGAGCGTCGGGCGGCACGGATCGAAGACGAGATCGATGAGCAGATATTGCCGCTCTTCCTCGAAGAGAGCGTCGATCTGATGCGAGAAATCGGCGAGGGACTGCGCAATTGGCGCGCAGCTCCGACTGACATCGAAATCTCGCGTACGCTCCAGCGCGCACTGCACACACTGAAAGGCAGCGCGCGGATGGCCGGCGCCATGGGCTGCGGCGAGCTCTTGCATTCGATGGAAGACCGGATCGAACAGGCGACCGCGATGAAGTCGGTGCAGCCTGCAACCATCGACGGGCTGGAAACCTCGTATGACCGCACGGCGATGCTGATCGAGCATCTGCGCAATCCCAACGCGGCCCTGCCGGAAGCAGAGGAACCCGAACATCATTCGGCAGAAGCGGTCGCCGTCGTTGAGTCGGCCAAGGCCGAACTGCCACACCCCGAACACAAGGCAGCTGCGGTGGCCGTCCATGCCCCGGGCCCGGCACAACCGGCTGCTGCCGCCTTCGTTCCCGCACCGCAGGTGCATCTGCGGGTGCGCGCCGATCTGGTCGACCAACTGGTCAACGAGGCCGGTGAAGTTGCCATCGCGCGCGGCCGAATCGAGGGCGAGATGCTGGCACTCAAGGCCTCGCTGCTTGAACTGACGGAAAACGTGATTCGCCTGCGCAAGCAACTGCGCGAAGTGGAAATCCAGTCCGAGTCGCAGATGCAGTCGCAGCAAACCCTGGCAAGCGAACACTCGCAGGAATTCGATCCGCTCGAATTCGACCGCTTCACCCGTTTCCAGGAAGTCACGCGGATGATGGCCGAAAGCGTGAACGACGTTGCCACCGTCCAGCAAAACCTGCTGCGCAATCTCGACCACGCCAATGCTGCCGTAGCCGCGCAGGCGCGCCTCTCGCGCGAGCTCTCGCAGCGCATGATGGGCGTCCGCATGGTGCCCTTTGAAAGCCTGGCCGAGCGCCTGCATCGCGTGGTGCGCCAGGCGGCGAAAGATTCCGGTAAGCGCGCCAACCTTGACATCCGTCACGGCCAGACAGAGCTTGACCGCTCGGTGCTGGACAAGATGGCCGGCCCGCTGGAACATCTGCTGCGCAACAGTGTCGCTCACGGCCTCGAGGACAGCGCCGCGCGGGCAGCGGCCGGCAAGGAAGCGATCGGCCAGATCTCGATGTCCCTGGCGCAAGAGGGCAACGAAATCGTGGTGTCCATCGCCGACGACGGCGCCGGCCTCAACTTCGAGCGCATTCGCAAGCGCGCCGTCGACGGTGGCCTGATTGCCGCGGACGCGGAAACCGATGAAGCAACCCTGACGCAACTCATCTTCCAGCCCGGTTTCTCCACTGCCACAGAACTCACGGCGCTCTCCGGACGAGGCGTCGGCATGGACGTGGTGAAGAGCGAAACCTCAAGTCTCGGCGGCCGCATCGAAGTCACCACCGCCACCGGACAGGGCTCCACGTTCCGCATCTACCTGCCACTGACGCTGGCCGTAACCCAGGCGGTGCTGGTCACTGCCGGCAACCGGATCTACGCCATTCCGTCGTCGATGATCGAGCAGGCCACGGCCCACAAGCCCGATTCTGCGACGCAGATACGCAGCACAGGCAGTACCGAGTGGCTGGGAAATCGCTATCCCTACCACTACCTTCCGGTGCTGCTGGGAGAGCGCAGTGCGACTCCGCCACCGGCGCGACGGCACTGGATCCTGCTGGTCAAGGGCGGAACTGAACGCGTTGCGCTGGAAGTCGACAGCCTGACCGGCAACCAGGAAATCGTGGTCAAAGCGGTCGGGCCGCAACTGGCGCGGGTGCCCGGTCTTGCCGGCGCAACCGTCCTGGGCAACGGTGAGGTCGCGCTGATTCTCAACCCGGTCGGTCTGGCAGGGCGTGCCATGGAACGTGCCAGCACCCCTCTGCCAGAGGTGGCGGCCCCGACCGAAACCCAGATCATCGCTTCGGCTGCTGCTACCGCCGCCGCTACCGCCGCTGCCGTGATGGTGGTCGATGATTCGCTCACCGTACGCAAAATCGCCGGACGCCTGCTCGCCCGTCACGGCTATCACGTGCTGACAGCCAAGGACGGCGTGGATGCGCTGGAACAATTGGGCGAGGTCATCCCCGATGTCATGCTGCTGGACATCGAAATGCCGCGCATGGACGGCTTCGATCTGGCGCGCAACATCCGCGCCGACAAACGCCTGAAGCATATTCCGATCATCATGATCACCTCACGTACCGCCGACAAGCACCGCCAGCATGCGAAGGAAATCGGCGTCAATCACTACCTGGGCAAGCCCTACGACGAAGAAGAACTTCTGGCCTGCATAAGCGAATGCGTCGAAAAAAAGAACTGAGCTTTCCTTGGCAGAACTCATGATGACTCAGCCCGCCGCGGTGCGCCCCTTCAAGGTGCTTGGCATTCAGCAGATCGCCATCGGCGGCCCGTCCAAGGATCGCCTGAGAAAGCTCTGGGTCGACATGTTCGGCCTTGTCGTAACCGGCAATTTTGTCAGCGAGCGCGAAAACGTGGACGAGGACATCACCGCCATGGGCAGCGGCCCGTTCAAGGTGGAAGTCGATCTCATGCAACCACTCGATCCGGCTAAAAAGCCCGCGGTGCATGAACCGCCGCTGAATCACGTCGGGCTCTGGATCGACGACCTGCCTGCTGCCGTGGATTGGCTCACGGCACAAGGCGTGCGCTTCGCGCCGGGCGGCATCCGCAAAGGCGCGGCCGGCTACGACATCACCTTTCTGCATCCAAAAGCCAACGAGCAGTTCCCCATTGCCGGGGAAGGCGTGCTGATCGAACTGGTACAGGCCCCCCCGGACGTGATTGAGGCCTTCGCCCGCCTCGCCTGACCGCGGCGGGTGCCTCGCGCGCCGGCAACACGCTGCCTGAAACCGCTTGCTGCCGGCGCTAGCCGGCAAACACCCGATAGCATTTGCGCCCGGCATCCTTGGCCGCATACATTGCCTGCTCCGCGCGACGCATCAGTTCAGCGGGTGACAGATCGCCACTGGAGAACAGTGCGATACCGATGCTGACGCCAATCTCCAGTGGCAGGCCAAGTACGCGCATCGGTTCGCCCAGGCTGGCAACGACCTTCTCGGCCAGACGCTCCGCGTCGGCGCCGCTGCCGAGACCGGTCAGGACGATGGCGAATTCATCGCCGCCCAGCCGGGCCACCGTGTCGACCTCGCGCACCGTCGCACGGAGACGATCCGCCATGCCGCGCAATACCTCGTCGCCGATCGCATGGCCGTAGCCATCATTGATCGGCTTGAAATGATCGAGGTCGACCAGCAGCACCGCCACCTGCCCGTGAGTGCGCCGCGCATGCTGCATGGATTGCACCAAACGCGCCTCGAGCAGCAGCCGATTGGCCAGGCCGGTCAGGATATCGGTATGGGCCAGAGCCTGCAGCTGGCGCTCGTTTTCACGCAGACGCGCGTTGGCCGCTTCCAGTTCCTCCGTGCGCTCGGCAACGCGACGCTCAAGGCTCGCCTCGGAGCGCTGCAGGGCCCCCACCAGTTGCTGCTTGACGGCTATCGCCTCGCCCTGAGCCGCATCCTTCTCGCGTCGCAGACCATTGATCCGATCGGCCAGCGCAAACGAAAGCAACAGCATCTCCAGCGCCGAGCCTATCTGCATGGCATAGAAGCTGAAGAACGAGGTTGGCAGCAGGTTCATGTTGCGCAGGCCGGCCACGGCGACACCCAGCAGCAGCAGTGTCCATGCCAGCAGAAAGATGCGCGCGCCGGGCTGGCCTTTCCGCCAGCAACGCAGACCGGCTATCACCGCCACCATGGAGAAGGTGACGCCTGTAAGCGAAGTCAGAATTGCCGCCAGGCGATAGGGTGCAGCCAGTGGCGCCACCATGCACAGCGCAAACAGTGCGGCGAGTCCTATTACAGCGCCATCCAGCCGCGGCGCGTTGCGCCGCGTCTCGAGAAAGCCGCGCGTAAACATGGCGCCGAACAAACCTGTCGCGGCGAAACCGCTGGTGAAAGCGAGGTTGCCCCAGGCCGGCCAGGCCGGCCATAAAAACTCGGTGCCCAATCCGTTGAAGGACAGTTGTCCAACGGCCATGCTGCCGGCGAACAGGACGTAGGTGAGATAGTTGTGATCGCGCAACGAAAACCACAGGAGCAGGTTGTAGAGGACAAGGGCCAGCAACATGCCGAAATAGACCGACAGCACCGCATAGCTGGCATGCGACTCCTGCCAGAAGGCCTCGGTTTGCCACAGCCGCAACGGAACAGTCAGCGTGCCTTCGGAGGCAACCCGCAGCCAGACGGTGCTTGCGCCTGCTTCGCCCAGGCGCAGGGGGAACACGAAGTTTCGATGCGGCACCGGACGCGCCGCAAAAAGCAGCTGGTCACCGGCACTCAGATGCTCGCCGCCGGGACCGAAGTAGTCCACCCGGTCCAGCGTCGGAAAAGCCACTTCCAGCATCCAGTTGCGGGATACGGCGGGACTTGCTTCAACCTCGAAACGCAGCCACCAGGCAGAAGCGGAATAGCCGAAGTTGATCGCCGCATCGCCCGCTAATCCGGAGGGTTGAAACTCGGCGCCGCGACCCTGAACGTCAGCGAGCGACCAGCGACCGCCCGGGTCTTCGAGTACGAAAACTTCTGCCGCCAGGGCATGCGAAGTGGCCCCCGGCGCCAGCCGCACGGCAGCGAGCGTTGTGCCGACATGACAGGCCCAACAGCACAACAGGAACAGCAAGGCGGGAATGCGCGGCACAGCAAGATCCGATTCGACAATTCGGCAAATTTTACCCTGCCCCTTGAGTAGAATTGGCGCTCTGCACATATCGCATATATCGCACATACGCCCATGCTCTTCGATCCCTACGCCAATTCAGCCCTTCGGCTCGCCAACCGCATCGCCATGGCCCCGATGACCCGCTGCCGTGCCGACCATCGCGACGCCGTGCCCAATGATCTGATCGTCGAGTACTACCGCCAACGCGCCAGCGCCGGCCTGATCATCTCGGAGGGCGTGCCGGTCTCCGATCGGGCGCGCGGCTACCTCAACACGCCGGCACTGTGGAACGAGGATCAGGCCGCAGGCTGGAAGAAGGTTACCGATGCCGTACACGCCGCGGGCGGCACAATGTTCGCCCAGATCTGGCATTGCGGCCGTGTCGCACATGCCGCGCTGGTTGAGTTCGCGAGCCAGCCACGGATAGGTCTTCACCGTCGATCAAACCGGCGGCCACGCAAACCATGATCCCCGGTCCGGACGGCAAACCCGTAGCTGCCGACTGCGGCCAGCCGGAAGTTCTCAGCATCCAGGAGATTCACGACGTCGTCGGCGAATTCGCCCATGCGGCGAAACTGGCCATGCAGGCCGGTTTTGATGGCGTCGAGATTCATGGCGCCAACGGCTACCTGCTGGATCAATTCCGCTGTCCGGCGGTGAACAATCGCAACGATGCCTACGGTGGCTCACTGGCCAATCGCTACCGCCTGCTGCTGGAAGTGGTCGACGCGGTCGACGCGGTGGCGGCGCACGTCGCGCCGGAGCGCATTGCGGTGCGCCAGTCACCTTATGGTCAGGGCAACGGCATGGTCGCCGACCCCGAACCACTGAAGACCTATCCGTGGCTGGCTCGCGAACTCAACCAGCGCGGCATAGGTTTCCTGCATATCTACTGCCAGACCATCGACTGGATTCACGACGCCACGCATTCGATGATGCCGGCGCTGCGCGACAGCTTCCACGGCGGGCTGATCGCCTGCGGCGGCTTCAAGACGCCCGCCGCATGCGAAGCGATTCTGGCACGCGGCCACGCCGACCTGATCGCCATCGGCAAGCCCTTCATCTCCAACCCGGATCTGGTCGAGCGCTTGCGTCGCGATGCGCCGCTGGCCAAATGGGACGCGGCCAGTTTTTACGGCGGCGGTGAGCGCGGCTATACCGACTATCCGGCTCTCTCACAGAAGTCGGCGCTGGCGTGATGGCGATTCATCGATCCTTTCTTGCTGGCGCGGCCTGCGTGCTCGCCGCGCTGTCAGTCCAGGCTGAAGACAACGTGCAGCCGAACTTTGCCGAGGACACGCTTACCGGTGACTGGGGAGGCGATCGAACGGCTGCCGCAAAGCGCGGTTTCAGCTTTGAAGGTGGCATCAAGATCGACGCGCTGCGCAACAGCGGCGCGATCAGCGGCGGCCACAGGACCGTCAGCCACATTGATCTCAAGCTCAAGATGGACCTGGCGAAAGCCGCGGGCTGGCAGGGTAGTAGCGCCATGATCAACGTCATCAGCGACTCCGGCTGGGGTCCCAACGCTCGCCACGTTGGCGCTCAGATGGGCGTGACCAACATCGAGGTTGCCGCCCCCGGCACCACGCGCCTGTTCCAGGCGTGGCTGCAGCAGAGCTGGCTCGATGACAGGCTTGCGGTACTGGCGGGTCTCTACCCGATCGACAGCGAATTCTTCACGATGGATTCTGCCGGCGTCTTTCTCGGCCCCCAGTACGGAACGCCCGCCGATCTGGCGTTGACCAACGCCCCGTCGATCTTCAACAACTCCGCTTTCGGCATCCGCGCGCGCTGGAATATCGCTCCTTCGCTGTACGCCATGGCTGCGGTGCTTGACGGCGTCCCCAACGATCCGGCCCGCCCCAAGCGGACGGCGATCCGCTTCGCCAAGGGCGATGGCAGCTTCAGCATTGGCGAACTCGGCTGGCTGCCCGAGGCGACGAACGACAAATTCAAGGGGCATGCCAAACTGGCATTCGGCCTCTGGGGCTACAGCGCCAAAGCCAATGATCTGCGCGACCTCGATACCGCCGGCAACCCGATGCTGCGCAGCCGCCGCGGTGGTTATGTGCTCGGCGAGCGTACCCTGATGCGCCTGGGCGGCAACGACGACCGCTTTCTCACCGGCTTCGCCCGCTACACCTTCGGCGATGGAGACTCGTCGGCCGTCAAGAACTCGCTGAACTTGGGGGTGCACGCCAAGAGTCCGCTCGCCTCGCGGCCGGACGACATCCTCGGGCTGGCCTGGACACGTGCCGGGCTTTCCGACAAATGGCGCACTGCCCAGACGGGCACGACGACGGCCAACGAGACGGCGCTGGAAGTCACCTATCGCTTCGCGGTGAGCCCCTGGTTCGCCATCCAGCCCAACTACCAGGAAATCCGCAACCCCGGCGGCGCGACGACGCCGAAGGCAAAACTCCTTGGCGTGCGCCTCGAATTCGCTATTTAGTCAAGAATGAAAAGTCGGCGCTTGCGATACGGCGAGCTAACGCCGTATCGCCCGCGCGTTGCGTCCTGCGGAACTTGTTGCGCTTACTTGAATGAAATGATGGCCTGATCCACCGCCAGGCTTTCGCCCGGCTTGGCCAGCAAACTCTCCACCACACAGTCACGCTCGGCCTTCAGCACGTTCTCCATTTTCATCGCCTCGATCTTCGCCAGGATTTCGCCGGCCTTGACCTCCTGCCCGACCGTGACCGCAACCTGGGTAAGCAGTCCCGGCATCGGTGACAGCAAAAACTTCGACATGTCGGGCGCGGCCTTGACCGGCATCAGCGCCCGCAGCTCGGCGGTACGCGCGGACATCACCTGCATGTCGGCCTGCACGCCCCAGTGGAACAGCCGATAGACCAGCCCGCGCCGTTCCACCTGCATGCAGATCGGCTGACCGTTGAGGGTGCCCACATACAGCGGATCGCCGAATTGCCAGGTCGAGCGCAGCTCATAGATTTCGCCGGCGAAACTGACATCCCAGCCAGCTTCCGCTTCGAGGACCTTGACCTGATGCTGGCCGGCCCCCAACAACACGACGAAATCTTCACCCGGGGTGAATTCATGCCCGGGCATCTGCCCTGTAATCGTCGCATTGCGCGCCAGGTACTGGCGATGAATTGCCGCGGCGACAGCCACCAGCATCACCGGATCGGCATGCGGCACATCCGCTGCATTGAAGCCCTTGGGGTACTGCTCGGCGATGAGGCCGGTGTTGAAGTCGCCGGACAGGAAGCGCGGGTTCTGCATCAGCGCTGCCTGGAAGGCGATATTCGACGCCACGCCGCGGATCACGAACTGATTCAGCGCATCGCGCATGCGGGCGATCGCCTGATCGCGCGTCGCCGCATGGACGATCAGCTTGGCGATCATCGAATCGTAGAACATCGAGATCTCGCCGCCTTCATAGACGCCGGTATCGACACGCACGCCATGCACCTCGGGCGGTGGCATGTACTTCACCAGGCGGCCGGTGGAGGGCAGGAAGCCGCGGAAGGGATCTTCGGCATTGATG
>JAPLRA010000335.1 GCA_026399445.1 Sulfuritalea sp. | reverse complement strand
CTCGCCGTGCATTCCATGAAGGATGTGCCGATGCAGATGGAGCCGGAGTTTTCCCTGGTTGCCATTGGCCCGCGCGAAGTGCCGCTCGATGCGCTGGTGTCGAGCAAGTACGCCAGTCTCGGCGATATGCCACCGGGCGCCGTGGTCGGCACCTCCAGCCTGCGCCGCGAATCCCAGTTGCATGCGCGTTACCCCTATCTCGCAGTCACTCCCTTGCGCGGCAACCTCGATACCCGCTTGCGCAAGCTCGACGAAGGCCAGTTCGACGCCATAATTCTCGCGGCCGCCGGCCTCAAGCGCCTCGGTCTGGGTGACCGCATCCGCGCTGTGCTGCCCGCCGAGGATTCGCTGCCCGCCGCCGGACAGGGCGCGCTGGGAATCGAAGCGCTGGCCTCGCGTGGGGATGTTGCGGCCTGGGTTGCGCCGCTAAACGATGCCGCCACCGCCGCCTGCGTGCGCGCCGAGCGCGCCGTGTCGCGGGCGCTGGCGGGCAGCTGCGAAGTCCCGCTCGGCGCCTATGGCGAAATGCGGGCGGGCAGTCTTCATCTGCGCGGCTTCGTCGCCTCGCCCGACGGCACACGCATGGCCCATGCCGAGCTTACGGGCAGCGCTGCCGACCCCGAAGCGCTCGGACTGCAATTGGCATCTGAACTGCGCAAGCAGGGCGCCGCAGAAATTCTCGCGTCGCTCGGTAGTTAGCATGTCGTTGACCGGCCGCCATGTCGTGGTGACGCGCCCGGCCGGGCAGGCGGCGCATTTCGCCACGGCACTGATCGAGGCCGGCGCGATACCGGTGCTCTACCCGGTGCTCGAAATTCGCGACATCGAAGACACGGCCCCCGTGCTCGACGTCGCGATCCGTCTCGATACTTTCGACCTTGCCGTTTTCGTCAGCCCCAATGCGATTGAAAAGGCGCTGGCCCTCATCCTGCCGCGCCGCCCTTGGCCCGCCGCTTTGCGCGTGGCGGCGCTGGGCAAGAGCAGCGAACGCGAATTGGCGCGCAATGGGATTCATGACGTGATTTCACCCGCCTTGCGTTTTGACTCGGAGGCCCTGCTCGAGCTTCCAGAACTGACCGACGTGCGAGGCAAGCGCGTCATCATTTTCCGCGGCGACGGCGGTCGCGAGGTGCTGGGCGATACGCTCAAGTCGCGCGGCGCCGTCATCGAATACGTGACCTGTTACCGCCGCACGCGTCCGCAGCTCGACCCCGCGCCCCTGCTCAAACTGTGGGAAGTCGGTCAATTGGATGCCGTGACGCTGACCAGCAGCGAAGGCCTGCGCAATTTTTCCGACATGCTGGGCCGTCTCGGTCAGGCATGGCTGAAGAAGACCCCGGCCTTCGTGCCCCATCTGCGCATCGCAGAGCAGGCGCAGGCGCTGGGTTTGACCAAAGTGATTGCCACCGAACCCGGCGATGACGGACTGATGGCCGCTCTCATGCAATACTTCGCTTCTCATGGAAACTCCAGCTCAAACTGATCCAGTACCTGTCGCCAGCCGGTGGCGGGATACCTTGCGCCGGCCGACGGTGCGAATTGTTGCTGTCGCCATTGCGCTGCTCGTCGCGCAGTGGGTCGACACCCGCATGCAGGTCGCCAGCCTGCAACAGGAACTGGCGCGGCGCCTGAGCGACGGCGACTCCGTGGCGAAGGAAGGGCGCACCCTGGCCCGGCAGAGCCAGGAGGCGCTGGCGGCCTTGCAGGCCAAGGTGGGCGTGCTGGAAGCCAAGCTGGCCGAAACGCAGAGCCAGGCCGTGGCGCTGGAAGCCATGTATCAGGAACTCTCCAGTACGCGCGACGAACGGGTACTGGCCGAAGTCGAACAGGCGGTCGTGATCGCCATGCAGCAACTGCAGTTCGCCGGCAATGTCGAAGCGGCGCTGATCGCGCTGCAGAGCGCCGACGCCCGTCTTGCGCGCTCCGTCCAGCCGCAGTTCCTTCCCGTCAGAAAACTCCTCGCTCGCGACATCGAGCGTCTGAAGGGGACACCGGGGGCCAATGTCAGCGGCTTGTCGCTGAAGATCGAAAGCGTGGTCGCCGCGGTGGACAACCTGCCGCTGGCCTACGAGCAACGG
>JAPLRA010000237.1 GCA_026399445.1 Sulfuritalea sp. | reverse complement strand
TCGACTGCGAACATGCCTGCCGTGACGAGGACTTCGGCCAGCGTCGGGAAATACGTGAAGCCGCCGGCTCCATCGACATTGGTTTCATAGCCGATCAGGAAGCCGTTCAGTCGCAGCAACGCACCACCCAGCATGAGCAGCACTCCGGCGAGGAACAGTCTGGCCGGATTGCGACGATTGCTTTCCGCGCCGATCAAAATCAACGGCGCGATGAAGCAGGCCATTTCCAGCCAAAACATCAAGGCTTCGACCGAGGGCACGAAGGCCTTGGGCAGTGCGCCACGCGCAACGATATCGCCGACCCGCACCACCACGTACACCGCGAGAAAGCCCAGCATCACTTTCGCCAACGGCGTCAGCATGTGGGTTTCCAGCTTGCGCCGGTAGGCCGACGATGTCAGACAGGACTCGAACAGCACCACCGCATAGCCCATGGTGATCGCCGTCAGCAGGTAAAGCAGCGGCTGCAATGGCGTCTGCCACAGCGGATGGATCTGTACGCCCATCACCACCAGCAAGGTGCCCAGCGAAGACTGGTGCATCATCGGCAGCACGGTACCCAGCGCGATGATGAAGAACATCGCCCTGCCCACCTTCTTCCGCGCTTCGACCTTGCCCATCTGTTCGAGGAAGGTGGGTGAGAACTCGATCCACATCACGATGATGTAGAGCGTGATGCACACCGCCACCTCGAACATCACCGAGTTCGGATTGATCGATCCGGGCCAGAACATGTTCCACACATTCCACCAGCGACCGAGATCGAAGATCACCCCGGCGCCAGCCAGTGTGTAGCCGAGCAGGCTGGCCAGCAGGGCCGGCCGCACCAGCGGATGGTACTCACCCTTGTTGAAGATATAGACGAGCATCGCCACCGAGAAGCCGCCGCAGGCAAATGCCGAGCCGATGACGACGTCGACCACTACCCAGATGCCCCAAGGGTAGCCGTCGTTAAGGCCGGTAACCGCGCCAAGTCCGAACAGGAAGCGAACCGCCAGCACCGCCACCATCAGCGCGATGAGAACTCCGCAGCTCAGCGTTACGATATTGACCAGGCTGCCGCCGACCGGCGCGGGCGCCGCATGTTGATTATTGGCCATGATCAGCTCCCCTCCTTGTCGGACGATTCATCGTCAGGCTTGACGTTGCGCTTGGCGACGTAGGTCATCGCGCCCAGCACGGCGAACGGCATGATCAAATTGCCGTACAGCGTGTGCTGGATGGTTTCGGACATGGCCGCAGCCGCATCCGGCGGCAGGTCCGGCATGCCGACCTTGGCGAAATTGACGCCGGAGAGCTTGAGCACCTGCGTGCCGCCATATTCCTTCTCGCCATAGACGTGCTGCAGGTACTTGCCGGCGGGGGTCTCGTAGCTTTGATCGGGCTCGTCGCGCCAGCCCATGCGCTTCTTCTCTCCCTTGCCGTCATCCTTGCCCTGCAGCATCTTCTCCTGCGCGTGACGAAGACGACCACGCGGGAAGCGGTTGCGCTCGCCCGGCTTCATCGCCAGGCGACGCTTGGCTTCGGCCAGCAGGTCCTCGGTGCGACCGAACAGCGTCGCGCCGGTCGGGCAAACCTCGGCGCATGCGGAATAGTGGCCATCCTTGTGACGGTGGCGACACAGTTCGCACTTGCCGATACGTCCCGTCGGCGAATCGTACTGATACTTCGGAATGCCGAAGGGGCAAGCGGCAACGCAATAACGGCAGCCGATGCACTTGTCCGGGTTGTAGCCGACCACGCCGGTCACAGGGTCCTTGGTCATCGCCGATACCGGGCAGGCCGAAACGCAGGACGGGTCGCCGCAATGCATGCAGGAGGTCTTCATGAACGCGTAGCCGTTCGTCTCCTGATCCTTCGCCTCCATGGTGCCGTTGCGGTACATCTTGATCAGGTTGAAGGTATAGCCGGAGGTATCCAGCGGCGTGTCCCACAGATGATCCACCGTGGAAAACTCGGGAGGATTGTTGTTGGCTTCCTTGCAGGCCGCGACACAGGCCTTGCAGCCGACACAGAGTGTGGCGTCATAGAGCAACCCGAGTGCTTCGGGCGGCCGTGGATTGGTTTCCCTG
The DNA here is from genome assembly GCA_026399445.1 of Sulfuritalea sp. Taxonomy (GTDB): domain Bacteria; phylum Pseudomonadota; class Gammaproteobacteria; order Burkholderiales; family Rhodocyclaceae; genus Sulfuritalea. The sequence goes on along the minus strand of JAPLRA010000237.1, from coordinate 268 downwards.
GCGAGGGCGGGTACAGCCGCGGCGCACGCCGTGGCCGCCACCCCGCTCGCGAGGACACCCTTGAGAAAATCTCGCCGGGTGTTCATGATTACACCTCCGCCTTGTCGCCCGCAGCGGGTTTGCCACCTGCGCCAGCATCCTTCGCGCGTTCCGCTTCTTCAGCCGCATGTGACAGACCGAGGTTGCGCGTGAGCATGATCGCCGCACCCGCTGCGGCACCCGCTACCGCGGCGACAGCCGCGGCTGAGGCGAAGGAAGCGGCCTTGCC
>JAPLRA010000199.1 GCA_026399445.1 Sulfuritalea sp. | reverse complement strand
TTGTAGTCGCACTTTTCGCAGGTGAAGTGCTTGTAGCCTTCGTGGATCTTGGCGCCGCAGCGCGGGCAGGGGGTCTTCAGCGTGCCGAAGTCGGGGTCGGCAAATTCGCCGGTCTTGATCCGCTCGACCATCTCGCGCGTCTTGTCCACGACATGGCTCATGAACTCGTCGCGGCCAAGCCGGCCATGCTCCATTTCCCTGAGCTTGTATTCCCATTCGCCGGTGAGTTCAGGCGAGCGGATCTCGTCGACCTTGAGTTGTTCCAGCGCGAACAGGAGCGAAAAGGCCTTGGCCGTCGGTTGCAGCTCGCGGCCATTGCGATGCAGGTATTCTTCGGCCAGCAGGCCTTCGATGGTGGCGGCGCGCGTGGCCGGCGTACCGAGGCCGCGCTCGGACATCGCTTCGCGCAGCTCTTCGTCCTCGATCAGCTTGCCGGCACCTTCCATGGCGGTCAGCAGCGTGGCTTCGGAGAATCGCGGGGGCGGCTGGGTAGCTTTGGTCTTGACCTCGACATCCTTGGCCCAGACGCGTTCGTTCTTTTCCAGCGGCGGCAGGTTCACGGCTTCACCCGCTTCTTCGCGGGTTTCCTGCGACTCCTTGCCATACACGGCGAGCCAGCCCGGCGTCACCAGCACCTTGCCTTCGGTTTTGAAGGCTTCCTGCTCGATGCGGGTGATGCGCGTGGTGATGTTGTACTCGGCGGACGGATAGAAGATGCCGAGGAAGCGTTTGGTCACCAGATCGTAAATCTTCTGTTCCGGCTCCGAGAGGTTCTTCGGCGCGGCACCCGTGGGGATGATGGCGAAGTGGTCCGAAACCTTGGCGTTGTTGAAAATGCGCTTGTTGGGGTGCACCCAGCCGTTCTTGATGATCGCACCGGCGAATGTCGCGTAGGGCGTGCCGGCCATCGCCGCAAGGGTTTCCTTGACCGTGCCGACATAGTCCTCCGGCAGGTGCCGGCTGTCGGTCCGCGGGTAAGTCAGGGCCTTGTGCTTTTCGTACAGGGCCTGGGCGATGCCCAGCGTGTTCTTGGCCGAGAAGCCGAAGCGACCGTTGGCCTCGCGCTGCAGCGAGGTGAGGTCGTAGAGCATCGGGCAGGCTTCGGTCTTGGGCTTGCTTTCTTCTTCCACCGTGCCGTGCTGGCCGAGGCATTTCTTGCGCAGGGCTTCGGCTTTTGTCTTGTCCCACAGGCGTTCGGCGCGGGCGTGTTCGTCTTCGGCTTTCTTGAACCTCTCGTCGAACCAGCGGCCCTTGTAGGTGCCGGCAACGCACTGGAATTCGCCTTCGACTTCCCAGTAGTCACGCGAGACGAAGGCGCGGATGCGGCTTTCGCGCTCGACCATGATCGCCAGGGTCGGCGTCTGCACGCGGCCCACCGGTGTCTTGTAGAAGCCGCCTTCCTTCGAATTGAAGGCGGTCATGGCGCGCGTGCCGTTGATGCCGATCAGCCAGTCGGCTTCGGACCTGCAGCGCGCGGCATCGGCCAGCGGCAGCATTTCCTCGTCGGTGCGCAAGTGGGCGAAGCCGTCGCGGATCGCGGTGGTGGTCATCGACTGCAGCCACAAGCGGCGCACGGGCTTCTGCTTGGCGCCGAGGGCGTGCTGCGCCACATAGCGGAAGATCAGTTCGCCTTCGCGTCCCGCGTCACAGGCATTGACCAGGCCGGTGACATCCTTGCGCTTGATCAGGCGCGTCAGCAGGCGCAGCCGTTCCTGGGTTCGCTCGATCGGATTCAGCGCGAAATGCGGCGGGATCATCGGCAGGTGCGTAAAGCTCCACTTGCCGCGCTTGACGTCGAATTCCTCGGGCACCGCGAGTTCGAGCAGATGGCCGATGGCCGAGGACAATACGTAGTCGTCGCTCTCGAAGTAGTCGGCGGTTCGGGTAAAGCCGCCCAGCGCCTTGGCAATGTCCTGGGCGACGGAAGGTTTCTCGGCGATGATGAGTTGCTTTGACATTGTTTTTCTTGGTGTTACGGGAACAATACAGGGTCAGGAGCGGCGCATCATAAGCGCGCCTCTCCCAATTAGGCAAGCCGGGAATTAATTGAGCAGGATGCGTGTGACGTCTTCGCCGACGCCGAAATCCTCGTCGTCGCTGTCCTCGGCGAGGAGTTCCTCGAGGATCAGGGCATCGACTTCGTGGCGGTAGCGCCAGATCACGGCGAGCACGATCACCTTCAGCCGGTCGAGGCTGACTTCGGCGTCGGGCAGGGCCAGGGCGCGCCCGATGATGGCTTCGCGCAAGGGCGCATCGACGGCATCGTGCTGTTCCAGAAAGCTGATGAAGCCGCGACAGGCGGCCGGCAATCTTTCCAGTTCTTCCTCGTCGTAAATTCTTATGGAGTTGGCGAGCGCCGGACTGAGGCAGCGCGCGCGCTCTTCGCCGGCGAGACCGTCGAGCCAGGACAGCGCGGCGCTGATGTCGTCAGTGCCGAAGCCTGCCGCCGACAGCTTGCGGGCCAGCACGGCAGGTTCCGGACAGGCATCGGGCAGGTAGTTTTCAAACAGGTAAACCAGAATATCGATCATGATTTTCAGTGGAGTCTTTGGTAAAGCCCGCCGGGCAGTTGGGCAACATGGCCGGCGAGTTCCATGGGCAGGAGCATCGCAAGAAGGGTGGCGGGCGTCAAGCCGCTGCGTGCCGAAAGCGTGTCCAGCGCGCAGGGAGCGTCACCCATGAAAGCGAGTACTTGCTCTTCGCCCCCATTCTGCGGCACATCTGTTTGGCCAGAGGCGATTGTTGCAGAAGGGGCCGTTTCCCAGCGCAATTCCTCAAGAATGTCCTGCGCCGATTCGACCAGTTTGGCGCCTTGGCGGATCAGTTGATGGCAGCCGCGCGACAGTGGCGAGTGGATCGAACCGGGAATGGCGAACACCTCGCGCCCGGTTTCCGCGGCCAACCGTGCCGTGATCAGCGAGCCGCTCTTCAGGGCCGCCTCCACCACCAGACAGCCCAGGCCGAGGCCGGCGATGATGCGGTTGCGCCGCGGAAAATTGGACCCCAGTGCCGGCGTGCCGAGCGGGAATTCGCTGAGGACCACGCCTTTTTCTGCAATGGCACGCGCCAAAGCCTCGTTGCGTGCCGGGTAGAGGCGGTCGGCGCCGGTGCCGATCACCGCTATCGTCCCCGCCGCCGTCGCCAGTGCACCGCGATGGGCGGCGGCATCGATGCCAAGCGCCAGGCCGCTGACGATGGTCAGTCCGGCATCGCCCAGCGCCTCGGCGAAGGCCTCGGCATCGCGCGCTCCCTGCACCGTGGCGTTGCGGCTGCCGACTATCGCCAGCATAGGACGATTGAGTATTCCGATGTTGCCTTTGGCGTAAAGCAGCACCGGCGGATCGTCCGAACTCAGCAGACTTTGCGGGTAATCCGCATCGGCCAGGGTTAGCAGTTGGTTGTCGGGCTGTGCCGCCCAGTCGAGTGCGGTGTTGATGTCGGCGTCGCATTCATGGCTCAGCAGTCGCTCGGCCAGTGCTGGATCGATGATCGCGGAAAGTGCGCGCGGACTCGCCTCGAAAATAGCCTGCGGCAGCCCGAAGGCCTTGAGCAGCGCGCGCCGGGCTTCTCCGCCGACGCCGGGGATCAGCGTGAGACGGAGCCAGGAAGCGAGAGCGTCGCGGTTCCTATCATGTACGAGCAAAATTCAAGATCCTTCGACGCAAAGACGCAAAGACGCAAAGGAAGTCAATCGCAGAAACGCTTTCCTGAAGGCGCCTTTCTTTGCGCCTTCGCGTCTTTGCGTCCAACTGGTTTGTCTTTTCGGTTCAGGGAGTGCGGACGGTATCGCCGACCACGATCGGCCGCGTCGCGTTCATCACCAGGGCATAAGAAACCCGGTCGAACACGCGGAAGACGAAAAGCAGTCCGTTGCGGGCATCAGGAAGCTGGTAGGTAGTCTTATCACCCTGATAACGGTTGTCCACCTCGGCGCCAGCCTGGTCGGCGGCAAGCACGTGAC
>JAPLRA010000183.1:642-7868 GCA_026399445.1 Sulfuritalea sp. | reverse complement strand
TCTGACTTCACCGCTGGTGCTAACCAGATCGGTGGCACGAGCGTAGCAGGTGCTACTTCGATTTCCGCCCAGAATCCGGCAATCGCCAACCAGATGTTCAACAGCCAGAACTACCTGGAGCTGAAGAGCGCCACCATGGGCAGCTTCAAGATGGGCACCATCAACGATGCATCGCTGTACACCTCCTCCGCTTCGCAGCCTTTCGGCACCGCGATCGGTTCCGGCTACTCCGGTTCCTTCGCCCGCCTGAATGGCACGGGCGTGGTTAACGTCGTCAATACTGGCGCCCTGACCACGATCGCTGCCGGTGCTTCCGGCGCTGGCGCTCGTCTGGTTCGTGTCGGCAATTCCGCGATGTACGAAACCCCGACCTTCAACGGTTTCAGCGGTAGCCTGCTGCACGTGTTCAAGAACGACAACGACCAGTATGCAACTGCTGGCCAGCAGGAACTCGGTCTGAAGTACAACAACGGCCCGATCAACGTTCATTACGCCTACTACAAGATTGACGCCGGCAACAACGTTACGGCTGGTGGCATCGTTGGTACGACCGTCAAGCACAACATGCTCGGCGGTAACTACACCTTCGGCGCGGCTACTGTCATGGGCGGTTGGACGTCTTCCAAGGGTAACGCTGCTGCTGGTACGACCGTCGATGCACGTTCCTGGAACATTGCTCTGAAGTACGCCATGGGCAACTGGGCGTTCATGGCCAACGTTCTGCGCGTTGATGACAAGATGCCCGTCGTGGCAGCTGTGAATGGCGACCAGGACCGCAACCTGACGGGTCTGGGCCTCGACTACAGCATGAGCAAGCGCACCACCGCTTATGTTCGTTACGAGAATGGCGACAACGACAAGTCGTCGAACACCGGCAGCAACAACGGCGCGTTCACGCGTTGGGCCGCTGGCGTGCGTCACTCCTTCTAATATCGCGCCGACCTAGTGTCGGCATGATGTTGGAAAATCAAAGCCACCCTTCGGGGTGGCTTTTTTTTTGGTGGCAAGGCCCATTGAATATTGTGGGCATGCGTTATACTGTGACCATGGATCATGACCATGGAGGTATTGCAATGGAAGCTACTATTGGAGCGGGTGACTTCAAGGCAAAGTGCCTGAAACTTCTTGATGATGTCGCCGCGCATCGTGAACCACTGGTCATCACAAAACGTGGGAAGCCTATCGCCAGGTTGGTGCCCATGCCCCCGGACACCCAACTGTTTGGCGCTCTGGCAGGAAGCGTTCTGGACGAAAACGATATCGTTGCTCCCATCAACGCGGAATGGGATGCCGACAGGTGAGCCTTGTTTTGCTGGATACTCACGCGTGGGTGTGGCTGCTCAATGGCAGCGAGCGGCTCGGACCCACGGCGCGAAAGGCGATTCAGCGCTCGCTGGCAGAGGAGGCGGTGCTGGTATCGGCAATTTCTCCCTGGGAGGTGGCCATGTTGGTAGCCAAGGGACGCCTTGTCCTAGATCGTGACGTCGGCGAATGGGTGCAGGCGGCGCTATCCTTGCCCGGTGAATCAAAGGGGCCAGGGTCGAATTAACTTCGTGCGACTGCCGAAAGTCGGTGCTGGCGACACGGCGACACGAGCCTTGAGGTTTCCCATGTGAATACCTTTGCTAGACTGCAGCCATGGACTACACGCTGACCGAGCACGCTGAGAAACGATTGCGGCGTCGAAAGATTGCCCCGGAGTGGATCGCCACCACCCTCGATCACCCGGCCCGCACCGAAAACGACCACGACGATCCCGATCTAGCCCATGCGCTGCGCCCAATTTCGGAGCGAGGATTCCGGGTATTGCGCGTCGTCTATAATGAAACCGTTGAACCTGTCCGCGTTGTTACCGCGTACTTTGATGATGAGGTGACCGATCTATGAAACTCGAATTCGATCCAATCGCCGATGCGCTTTACCTGGAAATTTCCGACCATGATGTCGAACATTCCGAACAGATCAAGCCTGGCGTGATCCTGGACTACGACGTGAACGGAAATATCGTCGGCGTCGAAGTGTTATCCGTCAGTGCGCGCGCCAAGGGATCTACACCGCTCAAAGCCGCCGCCTAATCAAGGGACCTGGGTCGAATTAACTTCGCACGACTGCCGAAAGTCGGTGCTGGCGACACGGCGACACGACCCTTGGGAATAATAGGGGACAGACCACGGTTTTCTGTCAGTCTTTGCTCCTTCTTCCTCTCTTGGAGCCTCCCATGCCACGCCGTCCCGCCATCGCCGACTTTTTTCATTTGCCTTTGGCGGTCGCCCGAAATCCTTACCTTGATTGAACCGCGTCCCAAGCGGCGTGCGCACGTTGCATCAAACTGGGATGAAGCACACCAAGCTTTGGCGTTTGGCCGTTTGGTGCACCAGGTGGCACCTTGAACCATTCGCTGCTGTAAGGCAGTTCGACCGTTTTATGGAAGCTGAATTTGGTCGAGTAGCTTAAGCCGGCGAGTTGGTAGGCTGCTGTCTCGCAGTCGGCGATGAGGAATTCTCCGGAGCGGAGTTGGTCGGTTTTTTGACTGGTGCCGTAGGCAACCAATACAGTGAAATGGGGTGTGTGGTCGTCAAACACCTTAACGACCAACGCGGGCCGAGGCTTCGGCCCCGGCTCGATTCCAAAATTTTCCGGAAAGTTACACCAAACGATTTCGCCAGCTTCCGGAGTCGGCCACCAGTGTTTCGCCATGCCTCAGAACAAGCTCGATTTGACCGACGTTGCACAGCCCTGGGGTATCGCTTTACGAATTGCGGCCAACTGTGCCCGCGTCAGTTCGCCATCGTCGGGTTCATAGGCCGGCAGCACTTCTTTCGCCAGTTTGCGCAACGCATAATGGATCACTTGCGTTTCTCCTGTGAAGCCGAGATATTCGGCCAGCTTTTCCACGGTTGAACGGCTGATGCCATTCTGCGTGTCCGTTGTTCGGAAGCGGAGTAATAGCTGATCTGGTTTTGCTGTGGTCGTCATGATGGCCCCAAAATGTAAAAGATATAATTAATATATCTTTATTCGCGTGCAGTGTCAAGCTGCTGAAGCCTTGTCCAGCGATCAGCAGAAATTAAAGGGGCCAGGCTCGAATTAACTTCGCGCGACTGCCGAAAGTCGGCGCTGGCGACACGGCGACAGGGTGCAGGTAGAAGCAAAGAACCTCCCCCATCCTTTGGGCGAAGCTCGGTTAATTCGCTAGACTCCCGCTCATGCCCCGTCGCCCTCGCGTCCATCTTGCCGGACTTCCATTGCATATCGTCCAGCGCGGCCACAACCGCGAAGCTTGTTTCTTTGCGGAGGACGACTATCACACGTATCGCCACTGGCTGGGCGAAGCCCTCACGGCCAGTGCTTGCGCGCTGCATGCCTATGTGCAGATGACCAATCATGTACATCTGCTGCTGACGCCGCCCGCCCCCGAAGCCGTTTCCCAGTTGGTCATATCGCTGGGCCGACGCTACGTGCAGTACATCAACAAGACCTATCGTCGCACCGGCACATTGTGGGACAGTCGCTACAAGTCGTCGCTGGTCCAGGAAGATAACTATCTGTTGCTGTGCCAGCGTTACATCGAACTCAACCCGGTGCGCGCCGCGATGGTGGATGACCCCGCCCACTACCGCTGGAGCAGCTATCGGGCAAACGGGCTGGGGCAGACTGACCCTCTGCTTACACCCCATCCGGTGTATTCCGCGCTGGGCGGCACCGAGGCGCTGCGCTTGGCCGCCTATCGCGCCCTGTTCCGGCCGGAACTGGACGCCGATGCGATCAGTGATATCCGCATAGCCTTGGATCAGGGGCAACCGCTGGGCGATTCGCGATTCCTCGCCAGCATCGAACGGGCGACGGGGCAGCGGCGCGAAGTCAAGCTGCGTGGCCGACCACGAAAGCAGGCTGCGACGTTAGTGGTGGAGAAGCAGCAACTTCCGCTAGAAATCTGAGCCTGGCCCCTTTTCCCTTCTATATTCGGGGTGGCTTTTTTTGGTGCGCTATAATAAGACCATAGGTAGTGACCATGGAGGTATTGTGATGGAAGCAACTATTGGTGCGGGCGATTTCAAAGCAAAGTGTCTGCAACTGCTCAACGATGTCGCGGAGCATCGTGAGCCGCTGGTCATAACCAAGCGCGGGAAACCTATTGCCAGGTTGGTGCCCATGCCGCCAGACATCCAGTTATTCGGGGCCTTGGCGGGGAGTGTTGTGGACGAGTCGGATATCATCAACCCCGTCGATGCTGAATGGGAAGCGGCCAAGTGAGCTTGGTTTTGCTGGACACCCAGGCCTGGATATGGCTGCTCAATGGCAGCGCGCGACTCGGCGCCAAAGCGAGAAAGGCCATCCAGCGATCAATGGCCGAAGAAGCCGTGCTGGTATCGGCCATTTCCCCTTGGGAGGTCGCCATGCTGGTCAGCAAGGGACGACTGGTACTTGATCGCGATGTCGGCGAATGGGTGAAAACTGCTTTGTCCTTGCCGGGTCTCCGTTTGGAGCCCATCTCTCCGGAGGTGGCAGTTACCAGCACGCGCCTACCCGGCATTATTCATTCAGATCCCGCCGATCATATGATTGCGGCCACAGCCCGGCATTTGGGGGCAACGCTGATCACTGCGGATGGGTTGTTGCTTGACTATGGCAAGGCGGGCCATATGAAAACACTCAATGCGGAACAGTAGCAAGCGCGGCCTGGAACCTTGGTCTGTCCGCGGCTTTGCGGTTTTGGTCAGGAACGGCCACGTATCATAATCGTACTATAATTAGTGCTGTTGACTTGCTAATAGGTACTGATATGAACACTCTTACGGTATCGGAACTCAAGCGTCGGGGCATGGCGGCTATTGAGGATGGTTTGCGCAGCGGGCCAGTGCATATCGTCAAACGCAACAAGCCAGCGGCGGTGGTGCTGAGCGAAGCGGACTATCAGAAACTGGCGCATGGCCGGGTTTCCACTCTTGGCGGCATGAGTGCTGTGCAGTGGCTGCTGAATCAGCACATCGCCGGAAAGCGCAGCAAGGCGCAGATCGACGCCGCCCTGAACGCAGAGCGCGACTGGTGATCGTCTTCTTTGACGCCAGCGCCCTGATCTACCTGATCGAAGGCGCGGAGCCGTTCGCGACCAAGGTACGCAAGGAACTCATCGCGGCTGTGAAGAAGCATCCTGAACTGGGTGCTGCTGCAAGTCGCCTGTCCTGGCTGGAATGCCGGGTCGGGCCAATGAGGGGCAACGACAACGCCACGCTGATGGCATTCGATGCCTTCTTTGCCCGTTCTGATCTGGTCTGGGTCGAACTAACCAGGGATGTGGTCGAACTGGCGGCGGCAATCCGGGTTCAGACGGGCTTGAAGACTCCCGACGCGCTGCAGGCAGCATCGTGTCTCCAACTGGGTGGGGACCACCTCTTTCTGACCGGCGATGGTACTTTCAGGCGGGTCGCCGGGCTGAACGTAAAAGTTCTGACGTGACAGCCTTGCCAATGGCCAGACCAGGTTCCTCGACGGCTAAGCCGCTCTCAGAGCAGGACCAGATTATCCCGATGAATCAGCTCCGCGCTATCGATGTAGCCGAGCAGGGCTTCGATGTCCTGCGTGCCGTGGCCCGCTATGCGGCGTGCTTCGGAACTTGAATAGTTGATCAAACCGCGGGCGATCTCGCGGCCATCGGGCGCACGGCAGGCGACCGCTGCGCCACGCTCGAAGTCACCCTCTACCCGCACCACGCCCACCGACAGAAGGCTGCGGCCCCCGGCCAGCGCAGCTTGCGCGCCGGCATCGAGCGTCAGTGCGCCGGCCAGTTGTAGATGATCGGCCAGCCATTGCTTGCGCGCGGCCAGCGGTGACTCCACTGCGTAGAGTAGGGTGCCGATGGCTTCGCCGCGCGCAGCGGCCAGCAGGGAATCCGGCTCGCGGCCGCTGACGATCAGGGTATGCGCGCCGCTCTTGGCAGCGCGTCGGGCAGCGCGAACCTTGGTGATCATGCCGCCTTTGCTGATGCCGGAACCGGCGCCGCCGGCCATGGCTTCGAAGCGGCGGTCGTCGGCGCGTCCTTCGGCGATCAGGGTGGCCGCGGGATCGAGACGCGGATCGGCGCTGTAGAGGCCCTTCTGGTCGGTGAGGATGATCAGGGCTTCGGCTTCGACGAGGTTGGCCACCAGCGCCCCCAGCGTGTCGTTATCGCCGAACTTGATTTCGTCGGTGACCACCGTGTCGTTCTCGTTGATGATCGGCACTACGGCAAGATCGAGCAGGGTTTGCAGGGTCGAGCGGGCGTTGAGGTAACGCGTGCGGTCGGCCAGGTCTTCGTGGGTCAGCAGGATCTGCGCGGCTTTCAGGCCGTGGCTGAGGAAGGTGCTCTCGTAGGCCTGCGCCAGACCCATCTGGCCTACGGCCGCAGCCGCCTGCAGGTCGTGCATGGCGTGAGGGCGGACGGTCCAGCCCAGGCGCTGCATGCCCGCCGCAATCGCGCCGGAAGACACCAGCAGCACCTGCCGTCCGTCGGCATGCAGGGCCGCGATCTGGCGTGCGCATTCGGCGATGAAGGCGTGGTCCAGGCCTTGACCGTTGTTGGTGACCAGCGCGCTGCCCACCTTGACGACGATGCGCCGCGCTTCAGCTATCCGCCGTCTCATGTTTTCGATGCTGCTCAAGATAGTCCATTACGGCAAACGTGACCTCGCGGCAGCCGTTGCCCGAAATGGCTGAAATGACGAAATGCTTCTTCGGCTTGTAGCTCTTCACCAGCGCGGCGACGCGTGCTTCGCGTTCATCTTCCGGCACCAGATCGCGCCTTCGATCAGGCCGGGAATGTCGGCGATGACGAAGCTGCGGTTGTCGTCGACGCGTACCACGCCCAGGTTCGGGTGCAGGGTGGTGAAGGGATAGTCGGCCACCTTGGGTTTCGCCGCGGAAACGGCGCGGATGAAGGTGGATTTGCCGGCATTGGGCAGGCCGAGCAGGCCGATGTCGGCCAGCACCTTGAGTTCCAGTTTCAGTGCGCGCTTTTCGCCTTCCTGCCCGGGCGTGTTCTGGCGCGGCGCCCGGTTGGTGCTCGATTTGAAGTGCGAATTGCCCAAGCCGCCGATGCCGCCCTTGGCGATCAGCCAGCGCTTGCCGTCGGTATCGAGGTCGGCAATCAATTCACCGGTTTCGTTGTCGGTGATCACGGTGCCCACCGGCATGCGCATTTCCAGGTCTTCCCCACCCTTGCCGTAGCGGTCCGAGCCGTGGCCGTTTTC
>JAPLRA010000183.1:0-615 GCA_026399445.1 Sulfuritalea sp. | reverse complement strand
TGAGATTGCGGTCGGCAATGGCCCAGATGCTGGCCCCCTTGCCGCCGTCGCCGCCGTCCGGGCCGCCCAGTGGAATGTATTTCTCACGGCGAAACGACACAGCGCCGTTGCCACCATCGCCGGCGAGGACTTCTATGCGCGCTTCGTCAAAGAATTTCATAGGCCTAGAAACGCGAAAGCCCTATCTCGACGATAGGGCTTTCGTCGCTGAAAGATGAGACTTACGCTGCCGCCGGAACGATGCTGACGACGCGACGTTTAGCCGGACCCTTGACGGCGAATAGCACCGTGCCTTCGATCTTGGCGAACAGCGTGTGGTCCTTGCCCATGCCGACGTTGTCGCCAGGATGGAATTCGGTGCCACGCTGCCGCACGATGATGCTGCCGGCGGAAATCAGTTCGCCGCCGTAGCTCTTTACGCCAAGGCGTTTCGATTCCGAGTCGCGGCCGTTACGGGAACTGCCGCCTGCTTTTTTGTGTGCCATGTTTTAGCTCCTGATTCTCTCGTCGGGCTCAGGCGGCGATGCCGCTGATCTCGATTTCGGTGAAGTTCTGGCGATGGCCCTGGTGCTTCTGGTAGTGCTTGCGACGGCGCATCTTGAAAATGGTGACCTT
>JAPLRA010000051.1 GCA_026399445.1 Sulfuritalea sp. | reverse complement strand
GATGGGCAAGTTTCTCGGCGATCTTCTGTTCCAGCCCGCGCGCCACGGGTTGATACCAATGCACGGCAGGCATTCCCTCGGGCAGGTAGTTTTCGCCCGCAGCGTAGCCTTCGGCTTCGTCATGGGCGTAGCGGTAATCGGCACCGTAGCCGAGTTCCTTCATCAGCTTGGTCGGCGCGTTGCGCAGGTGTTCTGGCACGCCACGGCTCTTGTCTTTCGCCACGAACGCGCGGGCCGCATTATATGCGACGTAAGCGGCGTTCGACTTGGGCGCCACGGCCATGTACAGCACGGCATTGGCCAGCGCCAGTTCGCCTTCCGGACTGCCGAGGCGCTCGTAGGTGGCGCAGGCGGCGAGCGCGATGTCCCAGGCGCGGGGATCGGCCAGGCCGACGTCCTCGATGGCCATGCGCACGATGCGTCGCCCCATGTAGAGCGGATCGGCGCCGCCATCGAGCATGCGCACCAGCCAGTAAAGTGCGGCATCCGGGTCCGAGCCGCGCACGGATTTGTGCAGGGCCGAGATCTGGTCGTAGAAGGCATCGCCGCCCTTGTCGAAACGCCGCAGGTCGGCGGCCAGCGTCTGTTCCAGAAAGTCGGCGCTGACGACACGGCGCTCATTTGCAATACCCGCCGTCGCCGCGGCCGTGCGCACCTGTTCGAGCACGTTGAGCAGGCGGCGCGCATCGCCGTCGGCATAGCCGACCAGACGATCACGCGCTTCCGGCTCGAATTCCATTTCCGCCAGAGTGGTGGCTAGCGCACGGTCAAACAGTTCGCCCAACTCTGTCTCGTCCAGACTCTTCAGCACATACACCGACGCCCGCGACAGCAGCGCCGAATTCACTTCGAAGGAGGGATTCTCGGTGGTCGCGCCGATGAAGGTCACCGTACCTTTTTCGACGTAAGGCAGGAAGGCATCCTGCTGCGACTTGTTGAAGCGATGCACTTCGTCGACAAACAGGATGGTGCGGCGCCCCTGCTGCGCCATGACCTCGGCCTGCTGCATCGCCTCGCGAATATCCTTGACGCCGGAAAACACCGCCGACAGCCCGACGAATTCGGCATCGAAACTGTCCGCCATCAGGCGCGCCAGCGTGGTCTTGCCCACGCCGGGCGGACCCCAGAGGATCATCGAATGCGGCGTGCCGGACGAAAACGCCAGGCGCAAGGGCTTGCCTTCGCCCAGCAGATGACGCTGGCCGATCACCTCGTCGAGCGTGCGCGGCCGCATCTGCTCGGCCAGCGGCGCATGCGGGTTCGCCGTGGCGAAGAGGTCAGTCGCCGACAACATCGGCCCCGGCCGGTGCAACGAAGCGGAACAGCCCTGCCCCCAGCACAGGGTTGGCCTCAAACTGGGTGAAGCGCAGCACCGTCACCTGACCGAAGCTGTCGTGGATTTCCATGCTCACCGGACGGTTGGCAGCGAAGCCGATCTTCATGCGCTCGAAGCTGGCGTCGCCACCCTTGGGCTTGGCCTCGACGAATTCGAGGCCGTCTGCTGCGGTGCCCTCCTTGAGCTCGAAGTGCTTGTCCAGATCCTGCCCCGCCAGCAGTGCCGCCGGACTGGAGCCAAACGCCGAGCCGAGTTTCTTCACGGCCACCTGGTTGAGTTCCGGATCGTAACTCCACAGCTTGTTGCCATCGCTGACCAGCAGTTGCTTGTAAGGCTTCTCGTAGGACCAGCGGAACTTGCCGGGGCGCTGCAGGGCGAAGATCCCCGCCGATTGCTGCGGCTTGCGCCCGGACTTGGCAATCACCGTTTGCGCAAACACGCCGCGCGCGCTGCGGTTGGTTTCAAGGAAGCTCTTGAGCTGATCAAGGCCGGTGGCCTGGACCGGAGCCAAAAACCCATAGCCGCAGAGGGCGCAGAGGACACGGAGAAAATTCTTCATGCGGGGATTATCGCAGCCCCGCGCCCGCCGCGCTCAATCTTTGCTCCTACTCGGGGTCGCGCTTCTCGATTTCCACAAAATGCGGCGTATGGCCGCGCGACTTCAGCCAGTCCGCCAGCGCAAAGCCGGTGCCGGCCGGCCAACACTTGACCGCCTCCGGTGCAAATAGCCGGTAATCGACCAGTTCCGGCGATAGCCTTATGTCGCCTTCGCAAACGGCATGGTAGGCAATGATCACCTGGTTCATGCGCTGGAAATCGTAGACGCCGATCAGGGTCAGCCCGGTCGTGGCCAGGTTGGTTTCTTCGGCAATCTCGCGCACCATGCCGCCCTCGGGCGTGTCGCCGGCTTCCATGAAGCCGGTGATCAGAGCGAACATCTTGCCCGGCCAGGCCGCGTTGCGCGCCAGGAGGAGCTTGCCCTCGTACTCGATGACCGCTGCCAGCACCGGCGTCGGGTTGTTCCAGTGGGTATAGCCGCAGGCAGCACAGCGCAGGCGCGCTTTGTCGCCACCATCCTCCCTTTCGGTTATCAGCGCCAGCGGCGCAGCGCAGCAGGGGCAGTACTTGAAGTCGGTCGTCATTCCGACCGGTTCGGCGCAATCACCTCGCGCCCGCCCGCGCCGTTCATCGGCGTGACCAGCCCGGCCTTTTCCATTGCCTCGATCAAGCGTGCGGCACGGTTGTAACCGATGCGCAAATTGCGCTGCACCAGCGAGATCGAGGGTCGCCGCGTCTTTAGTACCACTTCGACGGCCTGGTCGTACATCGGATCGCTTTCGGCATCGCCTGCCGCCGTGTCGCCAGCGCCGAGTTCCGCGTCGTCGCTCGCCGGGCCGTCCAGCAGGCCGTCGATATAGTCGGGCGGCCCGACCTTCTTCAGGTGATCGACGACGTGATGCACTTCCTCATCGGCGACGAAGGCGCCATGCACGCGGATACCTGGAAGGCGATGCGCGTCGGAATGTTGGCCTTGATCAGGCCGGTGATCACATCGACGCTGGGCCGCTGCGTGGCGAGGATCAGGTGGATGCCCGAGGCCCGCGCCTTCTGCGCCAGGCGCGCGATCAGCTCCTCGATTTTCTTGCCCACCACCATCATCAGGTCGGCCAGTTCGTCGATAACCACGACGATGTAGGGCAGCGGTTCCAGCGGCTCGGGGCCGATCTCGGTATTGGCCGTCAGGGAGAAGGGATTCGGAATCGGTTCGCCGGCCTTCTTCGCCTCGTTGATCTTGCTGTTGTAACCGGAAAGATTGCGCACGCCGAGCGCCGACATCAGCTTGTAGCGCCGCTCCATTTCGCCGACGCACCAGTTCAGCGCATTGGCCGCCT
Source organism: Sulfuritalea sp. (assembly GCA_026399445.1). Lineage (GTDB taxonomy): Bacteria > Pseudomonadota > Gammaproteobacteria > Burkholderiales > Rhodocyclaceae > Sulfuritalea. The sequence goes on along the minus strand of JAPLRA010000051.1, from coordinate 1,414 downwards.
TGGTCATGTCCGTAACCACCGGCGCCAGCAGGTGCGGAATGCCTTCGTAGATCGACAGTTCCAGCATCTTGGGGTCGACCATGATCATGCGCACGTCCTTCGGCTCGGACTTGTAGATCAGCGAAAGGATCATCGCATTGACCCCGACCGACTTGCCCGATCCCGTGGTGCCCGCCACCAGCAAGTGCGGCATCTTGGCCAGATCGACCACCACCGGCTGGCCGCCGATGTCCTTGCCCAAAGCCACCGAAAGGGGCGAATGCATGCCGTGGTAGGCCTGCGAGCCGATGATTTCCGACAGGCGCACGATCTGCCGCTTCGGGTTGGGCAGCTCCAGCGCCATGCAGGACTTGCCGGGCACGGTCTCCACCACGCGGATCGACACCAGCGACAGCGCGCGCGCCAGATCCTTCGCCAGGCCGACGATCTGGCTGCCCTTGACCCCCACCGCCGGATCGATCTCGTAGCGCGTTACCACCGGCCCGGGGTGGGCCGTCAATACCTTGGCCTCGACGTTGAAGTCGGCAAGCTTGCGCTCGATCAGGCGTGAAGTGAATTCGAGGGTCTCGGCGGAAGGAAGATCTGCCGGATTATGCGAGGGCTCGGCCAGCAGATGCAGCGGCGGCAGCGCGCCGCCCGGCGCATCGAAAAACAGCGGCGCCTGGCGTTCCTTGTCGGCGCGGGCCACGGCCTTGGGCGCAACCGGCACCACGGCTTCAACGGGCTCGATCCGGATCGGCGGCGACGGATTGTCCTCAAGCTTGCGGCGTACGGTTTCGACGACGCCCTCGCGCTGCTCGGCCACTACCCTGCCGTAGCGGCGATCCTGCCAGCTGTCCCACAGGCTGCGCGTTCCGACATAGGCACCTTCCAGCAGGAGGCCGAATTTTTCGGCAATGCCTATCCATGAGGCACCGGTGAACAGGCTGAAACCGATCATCGCCAGCGCCAGCAGAATCAGCGTGCCGCCGGTATAGCCCAGATACTGCGTGATCTGGCGGCCCACTTCGACGCCAAGCATGCCGCCAGGCACCAGCGGCAGCGCAATCTTCAGGCTCCAGAAGCGCATGGCCTCGAGACCGCAACTGGCCACCAGCAGCATGATGAAGCCGGCCAAGGCAATCAACAGGGGGCGCCGATCGCCGCCGAACAAGTGGCTCAGACGATGGTAGCCCCATGCCAGCAGGAACAAGGGCAGGGCCACCCACCACCATGCGGAAAGCCCGAACAGATACAGCAGCAGATCGCCCAGCCAGGCACCGAAGCGCCCACCCGGATTGGCGATGCGCTCGACCGTCGCTGCATGCGACCAGCCCGGATCGGTCCGCTCGAAACCCCAGAGGACAAGGCCCAGATAAAGCCCGACGAGGCCGACCAGCAGCCAGCGCGCCTCATGCACCAGCAAGGCGATTTT
>JAPLRA010000127.1:7913-8883 GCA_026399445.1 Sulfuritalea sp. | reverse complement strand
CGACAGTCTTCGGTCCTCACGTGACCATGTCGGGCATCGGCTGGATCGTCACCGCCATGGTGATCGGCAGTGCCGTCGGACTATATGCCGCGCGCACCGTACAAATGACCCAGATGCCGGAACTGGTGGCGCTGATGCACAGTCTGGTCGGTCTTGCGGCCTGCCTCGTCGGCTTCGCCAATTACATCGACCCGGCCGCGTCTGTCGGTCTGACCGATGCCGAAAAGCATATCCACGAAATCGAGATCTACATCGGCATCCTGATCGGCGCAATCACCTTCTCCGGGTCGATCATCGCCTTCGGCAAGCTCTCGGGCAAGATCGGCGGCAATCCGATGCTGTTGCCCGGACGGCACTGGCTCAATCTGGCCGGCCTGCTGGTGGTGATCTATTTCGGCGGTGAGTTCATCAAGTCGACCTCGGTCGCCGAGGGCATGACTCCTCTCATCGTGATGACCGTGATCGCCTTGCTGTTCGGCATCCACATGGTGATGGCGATCGGCGGTGCCGACATGCCGGTAGTGGTGTCGATGCTGAACAGCTATTCCGGCTGGGCGGCGGCGGCAACCGGGTTCATGCTCAACAACGACCTGCTGATCGTCACCGGTGCGCTGGTGGGTTCCTCCGGCGCCATCCTGTCCTACATCATGTGCCAGGCCATGAATCGCCACTTCATCAGCGTGATAGCCGGTGGTTTCGGCACCACCAGCGGCGCGACGCCGGTGGCGGGTGCGCAGCCGGCCGGCGAGGTTACGCCTATCAGCAGCGTCGAGACGGCGGAACTGCTGAACGAGGCCAAGAGCGTCATCATCGTTCCGGGCTACGGTATGGCGGTGGCCCAGGCGCAGCATACGGTGTATGAAATCACCAAGCATCTGCGCGCCAAGGGCGTCAATATCCGCTTTGGCATCCATCCGGTGGCGGGGCGCATGCCCGGCCACATGAACGTGCTGCTGGCCGAAGCCAAGGT
>JAPLRA010000127.1:0-7811 GCA_026399445.1 Sulfuritalea sp. | reverse complement strand
GAGTTGAACGACGACTTCCCGGCGACCGATGTGGTCATGGTTATCGGCGCCAACGACATCGTCAATCCGGGTGCGCAGGACGACCCCAACAGCCCGATTGCCGGCATGCCGGTGCTCGAGGTCTGGAAGGCCAAGACCTCGATCGTCATGAAGCGCAGCATGGCTTCGGGCTACGCCGGAGTCGACAATCCGCTCTTCTACAAGGAAAACAATCGCATGCTGTTCGGCGATGCGAAGAAGATGCTCGACGAAGTGCTGGTGTCGCTGAAGTCGTCGACCTGACCACTCGCAACATTGCGGGAGACTCCCGCAAGACAACAACGCCACGGCATGCCGTGGCGTTGTTGCTGGAGCGCCAGTGATTGCGACGGAAGTCGGCGAGCAAGCGGCGTCGACTCCGGATAGCATTGCACTCATGAAACTCGATCCGGAAGCCTTGCAGCAGATCGTCGGCAGCACGCTCGAACATTATCAGGCGCGCGCCGAAGCCTTCTGGGAAGGCACGCGCCACCACGACGTCGAGCAGAACATCGAGGCCTTGCTGCGCCATGTGCAGGCGCCGCCGCCCTTCACGCTGCTGGATTTCGGCTGCGGCCCGGGGCGCGACTTGAAGGCGTTCGTGGAACGCGGACACCGTGCGGTTGGTCTCGAAGGCGCGCCGGCGCTGGCAGAAATGGCGCGCACCCATAGCGGCTGCGAAATCTGGCAGCAGGATTTTCTTCAGCTGGACCTGCCCGACGGCCGGTTTGACGGCGTTTTCGCCAACGCATCCCTGTTTCACGTGCCACGCCAGGAGCTGGCCCGCGTGCTGCGGCAATTGCACGCGACGCTGAAGCCGCAAGGCGTCTTGTTCAGTTCGAATCCGCGCGGCGAAAATCAGGAGAGCATCAACGGCGAGCGCTATGGCGCCTACTACGATCTCGCTACCTGGCGCGATTACCTGGCGGCTGCCGGCTTCGTCGAACTGGAACACTACTATCGACCGGCCGGCTTGCCGCGCGAACAGCAGCCCTGGCTTGCCAGCGTCTGGCGCAGAGAGGAGAAGCCGTGATGTTGCGTCTGATGCTGGTCGGGGCAACAGGCGCGGTGGGGCGGGCCGTATTGGCGCAGGCGCTGTCGGATCGGCGTGTCGCCGAAGTCGTGGCGCTGACCCGTCGCCCCCTGCCCGCTGCGGAGAGACTTCTCAACGTCGTGGTCGACTTCGACAGCTTGCCCGAGCAAGCGCCCTGGTGGACTGTGGACGCGGTGATTTGTACCTTGGGCACAACGCAGCGAGCGGCTGGCTCCAACGAGAAATTTGCGGCCGTTGATAGAGACCTGCCCTTGCGGATTGCGAGTCGCGCCCGTGCGGCTGGTGCAACACGTTTTGCCCTGAACTCGTCGCTCGGCGCAGATGCCGGTTCAGGAAACTTCTATCTGCGTACCAAGGGTGAAGCCGAAGACGCGATTCGGGAGCTCGGCTATCCGGGCTATACCATCGTGCGGCCTTCGCTGATTGATGCCGAGCGCGCCGAGAGCCGGCCCGGCGAACGTCTGGCCCTGACATTTGTGCGGCCGCTGAGTTCGCTGATTCCCCGTCGCTGGCGGGCGGTCACGCCAGAAGCAATTGCCCGCGCCCTGCTCAACGCCGCGCTGGCCTTGTCGCCCGGCAGCCGGGTGATCGAGTCCGAGGAACTGCACCAGCCGTCTGTCCGGGGCTGATCGTGGGACACCGCGCGATTCAGGCCGGTCTGTGGTTGAGCGCGGCGCTGGTCACGCTGGTGGCCGCGGCCACTTGGTTTGGCGCCAGCGAGGTCACCGGTCCGGCATTCGATCGCGAAGGGCTGATACTGGCCAATGCTTGGCGCAGCCCCTGGCTGGACGCGGCATTTCGGGGCCTGACCTGGATGGGGTCCTTGATGGTGCTGCTGCCACTGGTCCTGGTGGCCGGCATTCTGCTATGGCGCCGGGGGTATCACGGCGAGGCGTGTTTCCTCGTTGCGGCGCTGGCGGGCGCCTCGCTACTGGCTCAGTTGGCAAAGCATCTGGCGTTGCGCAATCGGCCGGATTTGTTTGCCGCACTGGCGTCGGTTGAATCGCCGTTGTCTTTTCCCAGCGCTCATTCGGTTCAGGTGACCGCTGCTGCCATGTCCGCTTTGGTCGTCGTTGTCCGTCTTGCCCCACGGCACAGGTATTGGGCCGCGCCGGGGCTGATTTCAATCGTGCTGCTGGTGGGCGTGTCGCGCATCTATCTGCAAGTGCATTTTCCCAGCGACGTATTGGCTGGAAGCATCGCGGCGGGATTCTGGGTGGCCTGCCTGCATGCCTTGACGCTGACCGGGGCGCCTGCTTCGAACGCCTGAACAAGGCGCCGCTTTGCATGACGGGAATGCTCCTTCGGGGGCCGTAAAAAAAGCGGGCCGCAGCCCGCTTTTCTATTTTCCTGGAAGCGGAAATTACTTCTTCATTTCCTTCTTCTCTTCCTTCTTTTCTTCCTTTTTCTCTTCCTTCTTCTCGGCCTTCTTTTCGTCCTTCTTCTCGGCCTTCTTTTCGTCCTTCTTCATTTCCTTCTTCTCTTCCTTCTTTTCCATCTTCTTCTCGTCCTTCTTCATTTCTTCCTTCTTTTCCATCGGCTTGGCATCCTTGGCGGCGCCGCCATGGGAGGCAGCGAAGGAACCGACGGAAACGGTGGCGAAAGCGGCAGCGATCAGGATGGACAGTAGCTTGCTCATGTAAACTCCTTGGTTTTGTAGGAAAACGTGACGGCCAAATTGGCGCGCACGAACTATATACAACGTCTATGACTTTTGGCAAGTTGACCTACTTGATGCGAATTCCCGTTCTCCCGCTGTTTCTGGCGCTGTTCGGGCTGGTGTTGTCGGCACATGCTGCGCCGCGCAAACCAGCCGCCGACGCCGAAGTCCTCGAGCGACTGCCCCTGCGCGCCGGCGATGCGGGCGCGCGCGAATTGGCCGCCCTGCGCAGCGCGATGACGGCCGCCCCGAACGACGCGGCGCCAGCGACGCGCCTGGCGCAACGCTATTTCGATCTCGCCATGGCGCGAGGAGATCCGCGCTACGTAGGCTATGCCGAGGCAGTGGTGGCTCGCTTTGGCGAGCCCTTGCCGGCATCGCTGCGCTTCACCCGCGGTCTGCTGCGGCAGTATCGGCATGACTTCGAGGGGGCCCTGGCCGACTTCGCCGCGGCCGTGGCCATCGATCCTGATCTGGCGGCAGCACACGCCTGGCGCGGCGCGATTTATCTGGTTCAGGCCGACTATGCGGCGGCGCGCAATGAGTGCGATGCCCTCCGGCGCCTCGGTCGCGGCATGTTGGTGGGTGCGTGTATTGGTCTGGCGCAGGCTTACGGCGGCCAGCTCGAGGCCGGCTACCGCTCTTTGCAGCAGGCGCTGGTCGCCAGTAGCGACCCCGACAACCGGCTCTGGCTGCTGACCCGGCTCGGCGAAGTGGCGGCCTGGCGTGGCGAGTCGGCGCTGGCGGAACGGCATTACCGCGAAGCCCTGAGTCTTGGCCGTGATGACGGCTACCTGCTGGCGGCCTGGAGCGACTTCTTGCTCGACGCAGGGCGGCCGGCCGAGGTGGTCAAACAGCTGGCCGGATGGGAGGCGTCCGATAGTCTGTTGCTGCGACTGGCCGAGGCCGAGGCGGCACTGAAGTCGCCGGCTGCGGCGCGGCTGGCGCAGGCTCTGGACGAACGTTTTGCCGCTGCCAGGCTGCGTGGTGATACCACGCATCGCGCCGAGGAGGCGCGCTACCAGTTGCGCCTGCGCGGCGATGCGGCACAGGCCCTGGGTCTGGCGGCAGAGAACTATCGCGTCCAGCGCGAACCGCGCGACGCCCGCATCCTGCTCGAAGCCGCGATTGCGGCGCGGGATGGGGCGGCAGCACAATTCGTGCGTGACTGGCTACGCAGCAGCGGCTTCGAGGATGCGCGGCTGCGTCGCTTGGGTCAGGAGTCGGCGTTGGGTCGCTCTGCGTACCTGGAATTCCGCTCCGCGGGCAGGTAACGGCGATGATGCTGCGTCGCTGGCTGCTTTCCCTGCTATTGCTCCTGTCCCTGCCGGTTCTGGCGCACAAGGCCAGCGACAGCTATCTGGTGCTCGATATCAAGGGCGCCACGGTATCGGGACAATGGGACATTGCCCTGCGCGACATCGATTTCGCCCTCGGGCTTGATCTGGATGGCAATGGCGAGATCACTTGGGGCGAACTGCGCGCGCGCCAGGCCGATATCGATGCCTGGGCGCTGGGTCGCCTGACCCTGCTGCGCGGCGGCGGCTGCTCGTTACAGGTGGCCGATCACCTGGTCGACAGCCACACCGACGGCGCCTATGCCGTGCTGCAACTCGCCGGCACCTGTCCCGGCGGCGGCGGTGAGCTGACGCTGACCTATCGCCTGCTGTTCGAACTCGATGCCCTGCATCGCGGCCTGTTGCGCCTGAATCTTGACGGCACGACGCAGACGGCCGTGCTGTCACCCGAACGCGCCGAGCAGCGCTTCAGCGCCGGCGAGGTGTCGCGTCTGGCCCAGTTCGGCCAGTATCTGGTGGAAGGTATCTGGCATATCTGGATCGGCTTCGACCACATCCTGTTCCTGCTCTCCCTGCTGCTGCCGGCGGTGCTGGTGCATGAAGCGGGACGCTGGCGCGGCGTCGCCAATTTTCGCCAGGCACTGGTCGAGGTGCTGTGGGTGGTCACTGCATTTACCGTCGCCCATTCGATCACGCTCTCACTCGCGGCCCTGGGCCTGATCTCGCTGCCATCGCGGCTGGTTGAATCGGCGATTGCGGCCTCGGTGGTGCTGGCGGCGGCGAACAACCTCAAGCCGCTGGTCGAGCATCGGCGCTGGATGGTGGCCTTCGGCTTCGGCCTGATCCATGGCTTCGGTTTCGCCAGCGTGCTGGCCGAACTGGGCCTGCCGCAGGAGACGCTGGTGATGTCGCTGCTCGGCTTCAACCTTGGCGTCGAAACCGGCCAGCTCGCCATCGTCGCGGTGTTCCTGCCGGTGGCTTATGCCCTGCGCGCCACCGGTTTCTATCGGCGCGGCGTGTTCGTTGGCGGTTCGCTGATCACGCTCGTGATTGCGCTGATCTGGCTGGTCGAGCGGGCGTTCGATCTGAAACTGATCAGCGCCTGATGCGGCGTTTCAGCTCAGGCCTTGCCGCGAATCATGCTCTGCCCACAAGGCATGGGCGAAGGCTTTCCACGCCACGCCGCCGTGGGTATGCATATCGTCGTTGGCACTTTCCTTCATGATCGTCAGCATCAGCTGGGCGAGGCCGAAGAGTTCGATGCGGGCGCGATCAAGTTGATCCTCCGGCTCGCGGTTGTTTTTTTCGAGCCGGCAGTCCAGCGCCTGACGGGCCAGTTCGCGCACTTGCACGGCATCGGTCCAGTCGATGCCGAGAATCACGCCCTTGGTCTCGATCTCGTGCTCGATCTGCAGCGCTTGGCGGGAGTAATTTTCGAAGCCGCTCACGGGGCTGGCTTTCGCGTGGCTTTTGCAGGCTTTGGCTTTGTCGTTGCGGCCGGCACCGGTCGCTTCGCCAGAAAGCGCGCGAGATAACGGCCGGTGTAGCTGCCCTTGATCTTCGCCACGCCCTCGGGCGTGCCGGTTGCGATGATGCGGCCGCCGCCGTCACCGCCTTCGGGGCCGAGATCGACCACCCAGTCGGCGGTCTTGATCACATCCAGATTGTGCTCGATCACCACCACGGTATTGCCGTGGTCGCGCAGCCGGTGCAGCACCGTGAGCAGCATCTCGATGTCCTGGAAATGCAGGCCGGTGGTGGGCTCGTCGAGGATGTACAGCGTGCGTCCGGTGTCGCGCTTGGAGAGTTCCAGCGCCAGCTTGACGCGCTGTGCCTCGCCGCCCGACAGCGTGGTGGCCGATTGCCCGAGCTGGATGTAGGAGAGGCCGACATCGACCAAGGTCTGTAGCTTGCGGGCTACCACCGGCACCGGGTCGAAGAATTCGCGTGCCTGTTCCACGGTCATGTTGAGCACTTCGTGGATGGTCCTGCCCTTGTAGCGCACTTCCAGTGTCTCGCGGTTGTAGCGCTTGCCGTGGCAGACGTCGCAGGGCACGAAGATGTCGGGCAGGAAATGCATTTCGACCTTGATCATGCCGTCGCCCTGACAGGCTTCGCAGCGCCCGCCCTTGACGTTGAAGCTGAAGCGGCCCGGACTGTAGCCGCGTTCGCGCGATTGCGGTACGCCGGCGAACAGCTCGCGGATCGGCGTCAGCAGGCCCGTGTAGGTCGCCGGGTTGGAGCGCGGCGTGCGGCCGATCGGCGACTGGTCGACGTTGATCACCTTGTCGAAGAATTCGAGGCCTTCGATCTCGCGATGCGGCGCCGGTTCCAGCGCAGAGCCATAGAGATGGCGCGCAGCGGCGGCGTAGAGCGTGTCGTTGATGAGCGTGGACTTGCCCGAGCCGGAAACGCCGGTGATGCAGGTGAACAAGCCGACAGGAATCTGCAGATCGACGTGTTTCAGGTTGTTGCCGCTGGCGTCGCGGATGCTCAGTTCGCGCAGCGCATTGGGCGGCGTGCGCCTGGTGGGCGTGGCGATCTCGCGCCGGCCGGAAAGAAAGGCGCCGGTCATCGATGCGCTGCTGGCGGCGACCTGCGCCGGCGTGCCTTCGGCCACCACATGACCGCCGTGTTCGCCCGCGCCCGGCCCCATGTCCACCACGTAGTCGGCCGACTCGATGGCTTCCAGATCGTGTTCGACCACGATCACCGTATTGCCCAGATCGCGCAGATGCGTCAATGTTTCCAGCAGGCGCGCGTTGTCGCGCTGGTGCAGGCCGATGCTCGGTTCATCGAGCACATACATGACGCCGGTGAGGCCGGAGCCGATCTGCGAGGCGAGTCGGATGCGCTGCGCTTCGCCCCCCGACAGCGTTTCCGCCGAGCGGTCGAGCGAGAGGTAGTCGAGTCCGACGTTGATCAGGAAGGACAGCCGCGCCGTGATCTCCTTGAGGATCTTCTCGCCGACCTGAGCCTTCTGTCCGGTCAGTTGCAGCAGGTTGAAGAAGTCGCGGCAATTGATCAGCGACAACCGGCTGATATCGGAGATCGTCTTGCCGCCGACGAAGACATGGCGCGCCTCGCGGCGCAGGCGCATGCCGCCGCATTCGGGGCAGGGCTTGTTGTTGAGATACTTCGACAATTCCTCGCGCACCGCCATCGAGTCGGTCTCGCGGTAGCGGCGTTCCAGACTCGGAATGATGCCCTCGAAGGCATGGGTGCGATCAAAGCGCGTGCCTTTTTCGTTGAGGTATTTGAACTTGATCTGTTCCTTGCCCGAGCCATAGAGGACGATGTTCGACGTTGCGGCCGGCAGCTTCTCGAACGGCAGGTTGGTGTCGATGCGGTAGTGCTGGCCGAGGCCGTCGCACTTCTGGCAGGCGCCCATCGGGTTGTTGAAGGAGAACAGGCGCGGTTCCAGTTCCTGCAGCGCGTAGCTGCACACCGGGCAGGCGAATTTCGACGAGAAAAGGTATTCCTTGCCGGTGTCCATTTCCACTGCCAAGGCGCGGCCTTCGGCATGCATCAGCGCCGTCTCGAAACTTTCGGCCAGGCGCTGGCGCACGTCGGGGCGCACCTTGAGGCGATCCACCACGATGTCGATGGTGTGCTTCTGCGTCTTGGCCAGCTTGGGCAGCGTGTCGATGTCATGCACCTTGCCATCCACGCGCAGCCTGACGAAGCCCTGCGCGCGCAATTCGGCGAACAGGTCGAGCTGCTCGCCCTTGCGATTGGCGACCACCGGGGCGAGGATCATCAGCTTGGTGTCCTCGGGCAG
>JAPLRA010000339.1 GCA_026399445.1 Sulfuritalea sp. | reverse complement strand
CGATTTCGGTCGGAAGATATTTTTCCTGCATGGCCGGGGCGTCTGACGTGATGTCTGGCAAAGGGTGGAATTATACCTGCGCCCTCTTAACGAAAGGATTTGCATGCATCCCCTGAACGCCCTTTTACCGGTGCTTGCGTCGCTAGGCATGTTGCTGTCGACGCCGGCATTTGCCGCCGCCGCCGCAACCGTGGAGGCCGTGCAATCACCCGCATGGCGGGACCGGGGCGGGGTCACTGTGCCGCTCGCGGCGGGCATGGAATTGAAGAGCGGCGATGTGCTGCGTACCGGTGCCGGCGCCCGCGCCTATCTGATGCTGGCGGAAGGCAGCCGGGTCAAGCTGGGCGAGGGCGCGCGATTCAGTTTTCATACCCGCAGCCTGCAGCCGGAGAGAAGCTTTCGCGGTGCGCTGGATATATTGGCGGGCGCCTTCCGCTTCACCACGGGCAAGCTGAAGAAGACGCTGCCGCGGGAAGTGGCGATTCGCGTCGGCACCGCCACCATCGGCATTCGCGGTACCGACCTGTGGGGCAAGACGGATCGCGATGGTGAACTGGTGGCCCTTATCGAAGGCCGCATCGAAATCACGCGCGCCGGACAGGCAACCGAACTGGCGCAGCCGATGACCTACTACGATGCGCCGACCGGCAAGGCCGCCGAGGTGAAGGCGCTTGACCCCGAGACCTTCGTCAAACTCACGCGGCAGACTGAAATCCTGCCGGGCGACGGTGCGGCGCGAGCCAAGGGCAAGTGGCGCGTGTCGGCGGGTTTGGCGGCAAGCGAAGACGCGGCGCTCGAACTCTATGACCAGGTGCGCGAAGCCGGCTTTGCGGCCCGCATCCGGCCGAGCGAGGTGGAGGGCGGTGGTTGGCGTTACGAGGTGCGGCTTGGCGGCTTTTCCAGCGCAGCCGAAGCTGAAGCCGCGGCGGCTCGCTTGAAAGCGGCTACCGGCATCAAGCCGGTCGTCGGGCGTTAGCCGGGCTGGTGGTGCCGGGAGGCTGATCCGATCAGCCTCCAGCCGCGCGAAGTCAGCGCCGCGCCTTGATGTGCTGCCTGCATCGAGATCGCCCACAAACGGGCTTGTGTGCGCGCCCATGGACGCCAGCCGAAGGATGCGGCGTCTGCGCGCAGGGACTCCGCGGCGACCAGTTCCAGCAGGCGGTCCACCGCCAGCTTGAAATAGGCCGACGAACCCGGCGCGGCGCGGTGCGCGGCCCAGCGTTCCGAGTCATGCCACAGCGTCGCCGCACGGCGTTCGGTGATGCCGGCTTTTTTTGCCAGCCACGGCAGCAGTTTCGGGGTCTTGGACTTGGTGCTCATCAGGTTCTCCTTTACGGTCGGCCCACCCCGGCCTTTTGGGCCGGGACAAGCCGTCTTGCACGCAATGTGTTGCATTGCAGCAGTTTGAATTTTACCCTGTTTATATAGGCAAAGTACTCTAATCTCCCATTGAATTGCCGCATCGCAACATCGATCTGCGCGGCGCTGGATTGCCAGTGCGATCCACCGCTGTTAGCGCTTACTATCATCGGTCCGGGCCGGCTCCGATCGATATAATCAACGCCTCGCCCGCACGCCCGTGACATGAACCCCCTGCTCGATCACCTCAACGCGCCGCAGCTCGCGGCCGTCACCTTGCCGCCCGCACATGCACTGATCCTCGCCGGCGCCGGTTCGGGCAAGACGCGGGTGCTGACCACTCGCATCGCCTGGCTGATTTCCACAGGGCAGGTGTCGCCGCCCGGCGTCCTGGCCGTGACCTTCACCAACAAGGCCGCCAAGGAAATGCAGACTCGGCTGGCCGGCATGCTGCCGATCAACGTCAAGGGCATGTGGATCGGCACCTTTCACGGCCTCTGCAACCGCCTGCTGCGCGCCCACTATCGCGACGCCGGCCTGCCGCAACTGTTCCAGATCCTCGACTCGGCCGACCAGCAGGCCTCCGTCAAGCGCCTGCTGAAATCGCTCAATGTCGACGACGAAAAATTCCCGCCGCGCGAGCTGTGCCACTTCATCAACGCGCAGAAGGAGCAGGGCTTGCGCGCGGCTGCCGTCGAAGCCTGGGACGACTGGGCGCGCAAGCGCGTAGGTCTTTACGAAGCCTACGAAGCGCAATGCCAGCGCGAAGGCGTGGTCGATTTCGCGGAACTCCTGCTGCGCTGTTATGAACTGTTGTCGAAGAACGAGCCCCTGCGCGACCACTATCG
>JAPLRA010000080.1:2269-14517 GCA_026399445.1 Sulfuritalea sp. | reverse complement strand
GCAAGATGAATCCGGAAAAGGCACGCGAGTTGCGCGATGAACAGCGCGACGGCAAGCAGCGCGTGCGTCCGGCGGCCTTCGTTCCGCAACCCGGTACGCGCAAGCATCGCGAATTGCGCTTTGACCATCGGCATCCGGAACATGTCGAGGAAGCCCGCAAACTGCTCTCCGGTCTCGACGGCATGGATATCGACACCGGACTTGCGCCCTACAGCCTGTCGATCTGGTACGAGATCAGTGACTACTCGCTGGAAGGGCTCGAGTCGGCGCTGGTGAGACAGGGCTTTCATCTCGACGGAAGTGTTTACAGCAAGCTGATGCGTGCGCTGGTGTATTTCTGCGAAGAAACCCAGATGCGCAACATGCGCGTTCCCGAACGGTTGATCAAGAAATCGCACGAGGTCTACTCCAAGGCCTGGGAACACCACCCCCACGGCGACCACGACGAAACTCCGCCGGAGACGAGCAGCTGCTGCGCTACAGCCGCCACATCCTGCTGCCGCAGATCGGCATCGAAGGTCAGGACAACATCGTCAATGCGCGCGCGCTGGTCGTCGGCGCCGGTGGTCTGGGCTCCCCGGCCGCCTACTACCTTGCTTCAGCCGGCATCGGCACACTGGTGCTGGCCGACGGCGATACGGTCGACCTGACCAACCTTCAGCGCCAGATCCTGCACCGCACCGACGCTGTCGGCATGGCCAAAAGCGAATCCGGCAAGCGCACGCTGGCCGAATTGAACCCCGAATGCCATGTCATCGCGCTGACCGAACGACTTTCCGGCCTGCGTCTGGAAGAGGAAGTCGCACTGGCGGACATCATCCTCGACTGCTGCGACAACTTCGCCACGCGCCACGCCGTCAATCGCGCCTGCGTCAAGTACAGCAAGCCCCTGGTGTCCGGTGCGGCGATACGCTTCGACGGCCAGGTGGCCGTATTCGATTCGCGCCAGCCGAATGCGCCCTGCTACCACTGCCTGTTTCCGGAAGGACAGGACGTCGAAGAAGTGCGCTGCGCGGTGATGGGCGTTTTCGCGCCGATCACCGGCATCATCGGCACGGTGCAGGCGGCGGAAGCCCTGAAGCTGGTGATTGGCTGCGGCAGCAGCCTCGCAGGACGCCTGCTTTTGCTCGATGGCTTGGGCATGGAATGGCGCGAAATCCGCGTGCCCAAGGACCCGGGCTGCACTGTCTGTTCCGCGGCGGCCGGCTGATCAGAACAGTTGCTTGTGGCGCAAGCGTCCCGGCGCGTGACTGAGCGCGACCGAGAACGCCAGCACGAACCAGAACAGCAGCAGGCGCCCCGGCTCCCAAACCACCAGCAGCATCACCAGCACGATCTTCAGCACCGTGCCCAAGCCCTTGGCCTGCCGGAAGTAGAACGGGTTTGCCCATGCATCGAGCGCGACGATGCCAAGCCCCGAGATCAGCATCAGCGCGCCCCAGTTTGCGGCCCCGCCCATGCCAGCCAGGACCACCGCCGAAATCCCCGCCAGTCCGGCGACGTGAAACACGCGCAGGACGTTGATCAGCAGCCCGCGACCGGCGAAATCGCGATGACCGTCATCTTCCTTCTGATCACGCAAGGCGGGCCCGAATACGAAAGTCGGCGCCGACGGCACGGCGCTCGATGATGTTGAGACGTCGCGCACCGGCGAGGTCCGTGAGTTCCGCCAGGCCGAACATGCCGCGTGCCGCATCGCCGAGCAGAATCGGCGCCTGGTAGATCAGCAACTCGTCGACGCAGCCGGACGCGAGCAGCGAAGCGTTGAGCCGCGTGCCGGCTTCGGCCAGCACTTCATTGATGCCGCGCCGGCCGAGTTCCTGCAGAAGTTCCGCGAGATCCACTTTGCCTTCGGCATTGGGCAGCATCACGATCTCGGCGCCGCGTTCGCGCAAGGCGGCGCTGCGAATTGCGTCGTCCACCGCGGCAGCGATCAGCACATTGCCGCCTTCCAGCACGGCGGCATCGGGTGGCGTTTCGAGCCGACTGTCGATCACCACCCGCAGCGGCTGGCGCGTGGTCTCCACCTCGCGCACGGTGAGTCGCGGATTGTCGTCCTTGACGGTGCCGATGCCGGTCAGCACCGCGCAGGACCGGGCGCGCCACGCATGGGCATCGCGCCGGGCATCCGGCCCGGTGATCCATTGCGAAACGCCGTTGTTGAGTGCTGTCTTGCCGTCGAGGCTCGCCGCAACCTTGAGTCGCAGCCAGGGCCGGCCGCGTGTCATGCGCGAGACAAAACCGATGTTGAGTTCCCGCGCCTCGGCGTCAAGCAGGCCGTTCGCAACGTCAATGCCGGCGGCGGCCAAGCGCGCCAGCCCCTGCCCTGCCACCAGCGGATTCGGATCCTGCATCGCCACCACCACGCGGGTGACGCCTGCCTCGATCAGCGCGTCGGCGCAGGGCGGCGTACGACCGAAATGGCTGCAGGGTTCCAGCGTGACGTAGACCGTGGCACCTTTCGCCGTATCACCAGCGCCGACTGTTGCCGCCAAAGCGCCGGCTTCGGCGTGCGGCAGGCCGGCCTGCTCGTGCCAGCCCTCGCCGATCACCCAGCCATCCCTGACGACGACGCAGCCGACGCGGGGATTGGGCGTGGTGCTGTACAGGCCGCGCTGCGCCAGTTGCAGGGCGCGCGCCATGAAGGCGTGATCGGCGGCTGAAAAGTTCATGCGGCTCTCATCTACCGCGGTCGATCACGCGCCGATCACGATTTGGCTCGAGGCTGCCGCGGCTTCTTGATTTCGCGGATGGCGTCGGAAAATTCATCGACCTCCTCGAAGTTGCGATAGACCGAAGCGAAGCGGATGTAGGCGACCTTGTCGAGCCTCTTCAGCTCGCGCATCACCAGTTCGCCGATGCGGTCCGAGGCCACTTCGCGCAGCGCCAGTTGCACCAGCTTTTCCTCGATGCGATCCAGCGCCAGGTCTATGCTTTCGGTGGTGACCGGTCGCTTGCGCATGGCCAGCATCATGCTGGCCTTGAGTTTGTCGCGATCGTAATCGGTGCGACTGCCATTCTTCTTTACCACCTGCGGCAGATTCAGCTCGACGCGCTCGTAGGTGGTGAAACGCTTGTCGCAAGCCAGGCAGCGACGGCGACGCCGCACGGTGTCGCCGTCCTCGTTCTCCCGGGTGTCCACCACCTGCGTGTTCGGCTCTGCACAATAGGGACACTTCATGATCGGCTCCGCTATCCGCGCTTAGCCATACACCGGAAACTTCTTGCACATCGCCGACACTCCGCCGCGCACCCGCGCCGATACCGCTTCATCATGCGGCGCATCGAGCACGTCGGCGATCAGGTTGGCGATCTGTTCGGCTTCTATCTCTGTGAAGCCGCGCGTGGTCATGGCCGGCGTGCCGATGCGGACGCCGCTGGTGACGAAAGGCTTCTGTGGATCATTGGGAATCGCGTTCTTGTTGACCGTGATATGGGCGCGGCCCAGGGCAGCTTCGGCGTCCTTGCCGGTGATGTTCTTGGCCTGCAGGTCGACCAGGAACACATGCGACTCGGTGCGTCCGGAAACGATGCGCAGGCCGCGCGACTTCAGCACCTTGCACATCACCTGGGCGTTTTCGATCACCTGTTCCTGATAGTTGCGGAACTCGGGCGTCATCGCCTCGTGGAAGGCCACCGCCTTGGCGGCGATGACGTGTTCCAGCGGGCCGCCTTGCAGGCCGGGAAAGATTGCCGAGTTGATGGCCTTTTCGTGTTCGGCGCGCATCAGGATCAGGCCGCCGCGGGGGCCGCGCAGAGTCTTGTGCGTGGTCGAGGTCACCACGTCGGCGTGCGGCACCGGATTGGGGTAGAAACCAGCAGCGACAAGGCCGGCGTAGTGCGCCATGTCCACCATGAAGATCGCGCCGACGGCCTTCGCCACCTTGGCAAAGCGTTCAAAGTCGATCTTCAGCGCATAGGCCGAGGCGCCGGCAATGATCAGCCTGGGCTTGTGCTCGTGTGCCAGCCTTTCCATCTCCGCGTAGTCGATTTCCTCATTCGCGTCGAGGCCGTAGGGCACCACATTGAACCATTTGCCCGACATGTTGAGCGCCATGCCGTGAGTCAGGTGGCCTCCGGCCGCGAGGTTCATGCCGAGAATCGTGTCGCCGGGCTTGAGGAAGGCGAAGAATACGGCCTGATTGGCCTGCGAGCCGGAGTTCGGCTGGACGTTGGCCGCATCGGCGCCGAACAGTTTCTTCGCGCGATCGATGGCCAGTTGTTCGGACACATCGACATGTTCGCAGCCGCCGTAATAGCGCTTGCCCGGGTAGCCTTCGGCATATTTGTTGGTCAGTTGCGAACCCTGCGCTTCCATCACCGCCCAGGAAACATAGTTCTCCGAGGCAATCAGCTCGATGTGATCTTCCTGGCGGCGGTTTTCGTTCTGGATGGCGGCCCAGAGTTCGGGATCGCTCTTGGCGAGGGTGTTCTGCTTGGCAAACATGGCGGAATCCGTAGATGGAGGGAATCCCTTAATTTTAGCATCCGCCCCCCGCCACCCCAAATTCAGCTGCCGATCACCCGCCTATTCCAGCACCTCGTCCAGCGCCCGATTCAGGTGACCGCAGTCGGCCCATGAAATCAGCCGCCAGCCATTGGGGCCGTGTTCCAGCCAGTTGAAGGCGGCATTGGGCAACTTGAAGTCGCGCGGCGCCTCCAACGCCCGGCCGGTCGCAGCCCGATAGACGACGTCCAGCACGCCGCCATGGGTAAAAATCAGCACGCTCTGGCCGGCATGGCGCGCGGCCAGCGCTTCAAGCCCGGTGGTAACGCGCGCCGCGAAATCAGTCAGGGATTCGCCGGTTTCGTAGTCGTAGTCGGGCGTTCGCGCGAGGTGATGCTGGTGTGCGTGCGGCCGCTGAACGCTGGCCTCGTGCGAGGTTATCCCTTGCAGCACGCCGAAATGTCGTTCGCGAAAAGTCGGCGCTGGCGACACGGCGAGGCCCATGCCAGCGGTTGCAATCTGCGCCGTGCGCCAGGCCCGTTGCAGATCGCTGCTATACGCCGCGGCAAAGGAATGTCCCTCCAGGCCCTGCCCGACGGCCCGCGCCTGGGCTTCGCCAGTCGCATTCAAATCGATGTCGATGTGTCCCTGGATGCGCTTTTCGCCGTTCCAGTCCGTCTCGCCATGCCGGATCAGGCAAAAGCGGGTGATGTGTGCCGAGTTCATGCCCGCTATTTTAGGGCTTGTGGCGCGCGTCGCTGCGCAGCATGCGCGTCAGGTTTTGCCGCACATAGCCGATGTGGTCGGCCGCAGCGTTCAGCGCCTGTTCGGCGTCGCCCTGCTCGATGGCCCGCCACACCGCACGATGCTGATCAAGCAAAGCTTCCTTGGCCGCCGGCACCTGCATCAGTTCGCTCAGGTTGCGGCGCAGATTGTCACGCAGCAGACGGAGCAGGCTCGCCGTCAAATGGCCGACGATGACGTTGTGCGCGGCTTCGGCGATGGCCTGGTGGAAGGCCAGATCGGTATCGACCTGTGCATCCAGGTCGTCTCCGGCAAAGGCGGCTTCGAGCTGCGCGAGGCTTTGGCGAACCCGCTCGCGATCGGCGACAGTGGCCCGACGGGCGGCGCATTCGGCAGCCCGCCCTTCCAGCATGTGACGAAACTCCAGCATGTCCTCGTGCACCGCCGGATGGTCACGGAGAATCTCCTCCCACGGATTGGCAAAGCTGGCATCGAGCCGGTCGGTAACAAAGGTGCCGCCTCCCTGGCGGCTTTCCAGCAAACCACGCGCCGCCAGCTTGTGTATCGCCTCGCGCAGGGATGCTCGCGAGACCCCCAGTTGCACCGACAGATCGCGTTCGGACGGCAGGCGGTCACCGGGTTTCAGGCCGCCCTCGAGTACCCGCTGTTCAATCTCCCGCGCAACCACATCAGCAAGCCGCGGCGCTGTCATTTTTGCATCCATCTTTTTATCATAACATTGGTCAGACCAAAGTATCAACTGCCGGAAGATCAACCAGATTTCAGCATGAATTTGCTTGACACTTGGCCTTTAGCCCTCTAGTATCCGCGGCTCAGGTGGTCTGACCAATGATCCAGTAGCGGCGATTTTGGCATGAATGAAACCTTGCGGCAGTCCCCGCAACCGTTTGCAGCTCGCGCGGGCGATCACCATCACCAAGAAGTCCTTGAATCAACCAATGTTGAAAGCTCAGGTTAATATGCCTCCAACAATCAGCAGCGAAGAAAACAAACATGGTGCGCACCATGGCGCGGCAGCCTCCCTCCGCCCTTGCGATGCGCCGACCACTCAGGGGATTTCCGCATGACCGCACTGCTCAAACTGTCCGCGCTGGTCGACGGGCTCAACGAACGCATCGGGCGCAGCGTCAGCTGGCTGATCTTGCTGGCCGTACTGGTCAGCTCGATCAACGCCATCATCCGCAAGGCCTTCGACATCAGCTCCAACGCCTTTCTTGAAGCGCAGTGGTACATGTTCTCGGCAGTCTTTCTGCTGTGCGCCGGCTATACCCTGATGCGCCAGGAACACATCCGCATCGACATCATCTACAACAAGTTTTCGCGCCGCAACCAAATATGGATCGACGTCTTCGGCACCGTGGTCTTCCTTATTCCGGCCTGCCTGATGTTCATCTACCTTTCCTGGCCCTTCTTCTGGCATTCGCTGCAAAGCGGCGAAACCTCGGCCAATGCCGGGGGGCTAATCCTGTGGCCGGTGAAGGCGCTGATGCCCCTGGGCTTCATCCTGCTGCTGCTGCAGGGATGTTCCGAGCTGGTCAAGCGCCTGGCATTCCAGGCAGGGCATGGCACCGATCCCGGCGAGAAGAAGCAGGACAAGAGCGCCGAGGAAGAACTTGCGGAAGCGATCAAGGCGCATCTGGTGGCGCCCGAAGTGGTGGATTCAGTCGCGGCCTACGACAACATGCACGCCGACAGCCGCGGAGGGAATTCCAAATGACCGCCTTCCTCATCGCCAACATGGCGCCCATCATTTTTGCCTCGCTCGTGGTCTTCCTTCTGATGGGCTATCCGGTGGCTTTTTCGCTGGCTGCCAACGGCATCGTCTTCGGCCTGATCGGCATCGAACTCGGCATGCTGTCACCGGAACTGTTCCGCGCTTTGCCGGAACGCGTCTTGGGCGTGATGAACAACGACACGCTGCTGGCGATTCCGTTCTTCACCTTCATGGGACTGATCCTCGAACGCTCCGGCATGGCAGAGGACTTGCTCGACACCATCGGCCAGTTGTTCGGTCCGATCCGCGGCGGCCTCGCCTACGCGGTGGTTCTGGTCGGTGCGATGCTGGCGGCGACCACCGGCGTGGTAGCCGCCTCGGTGATTTCGATGGGCCTGATCTCGCTGCCGATCATGCTGCGCTACGGTTACGACCGCCGCCTGGCCTCGGGCGTGATCGCCGCGTCGGGAACCCTGGCGCAGATCATCCCGCCATCGCTGGTGCTGATCATCATGGCCGACCAGTTGGGCAAGTCGGTCGGCGACATGTACAAGGGCGCCTTCATCCCCGGCTTCACGTTGGCCGGAATTTACATGCTCTACGTGTTCGGCGTTTCGATTCTCAAGCCTAACTGGGTGCCGGCCCTGCCGCCCGAGGCCCGTGTGTTCAAAGAGCCGGACGGCAAGAGCGGCGTGATCTCGCTGCTGATCCTCGCCGCCGTTTCGACCGCAGGCGCGGTGTATTACGCCATGACCGGCCCGGCAGACAAACCGCTTGATGAGAGCATCGTCAGCGCCATGTCGGTCGGCATCGGTATTGCCTTCGCCGCGGCAGTACTCAACCGCGTGACGAAGATGAACCTGCTCTCACGCATGGCGGAAAAAGTCACTTTCGTGCTGATCCCGCCGCTGGCGCTGATCTTCCTCGTACTCGGCACCATCTTCCTCGGCATCGCAACGCCGACCGAAGGCGGCGCCATGGGCGCGGGCGGCGCATTGATCATGGCCCTCGTGAAGCGGCGTCTGTCATGGAAGCTGCTCAAGCAGGGCATGGACAGCACCGCCAAGCTGACCACCTTCGTTGTCTTCATTCTGGTCGGCGCGCGCGTCTTCAGCCTGACTTTCTATGCGGTCGACGGCCACGTCTGGGTCGAGCATTTGCTGAAGGATCTCCCCGGCGGACAGATCGGCTTCCTCATCGTGGTCAATCTGCTGGTCTTCGTGCTCGCCTTTTTCCTCGACTTCTTCGAGCTGTCCTTCATCGTCATACCGCTGCTCGGGCCGGTAGCGGCGGCCCTCGGCATCGATCTGATCTGGTTCGGCGTGCTGATGGCGATCAACATGCAGACGTCCTTCATGCACCCGCCCTTCGGCTTCGCCTTGTTCTACCTGCGCTCGGTGGCACCGTTCAAGCCCTACAAGGACGTAAATACAGGAAAGATGACCGAGCCGGTGACCAGCGGCCAGATCTACTGGGGTGCCGTGCCCTTCGTAATCATCCAGTGCATCATGGTCGGCCTGGTGATCGCCTTCCCGCAACTGGTCACCTCCGGGCTGGACAAGACAGAGCTTGGCGACACCAGCCAGATTCAGATCATGACCACCGAAGATCAGGCCAATGATGAGAAGAAGGACCTGGCGGCGGACGGAGGCAAGCCGGCCGACGGTAGCACGCCGGCGGCGGATGAAGATCCGGCCAAGGCTCTCGAGAATGCAATGAAACCGGGCAAAGGTGCGGCTGCGGAAGATGACGACCCGGCCAAGGCGCTCGAAAAGGCAATGAAGAAATAGACCGCGTCTTGCGGTGTGGCCGGCGGAAAATCATCGCGGCCGCCTCACTCGATTCAAGTAGTTGTTTCTGTATAGTGCAACATCCCGGCATGCAATACGGATGCTCAGGTTATTCATAAACGAGGAGAAATATCAATGCAACGACGCAAATTTCTTACATCCGCCGGCCTCGGACTCGCCGGCACCGGTGCGCTGGCTCTGTCGGGCAAGGCCCTGGCACAGGCGCCGGAAGTCAAGTGGCGCCTGGCGTCCAGCTTCCCGAAGAGCCTTGACGCCATCTACGGCGCTGCGGAAATCGTTTCCAAGCGCGTGGCCGCCGCCACCGGTGGCAAGTTCACGATCCAGGTCTTCGCTGCCGGCGAAATCGTCCCCGGACCGGGCGTGCTGGATGCAGTCAAGGACGGCACCGTGCAAATGGGGCATTCGGCAAGCTATTACTTCGTCGGCAAGGATCCCACCTTCGCCTTCGATACCGCAATTCCGTTCGGCCTCAACAGTCGCCAGCAAACGGCCTGGATGTACGACGGTGGCGGCCTGCAGTTGATGCGCGAGTTCTTCAAGGACTACAACATCTACAACATTCCCTGCGGCAACACCGGCGCCCAGATGGGCGGCTGGTATCGCAAGGAAATCAAGACGGTCGCCGACCTCAAGGGTCTGAAGTTCCGCGTCGGCGGATTTGCCGGCCAGGTGCTGGCCAAGCTGGGCGTGGTGCCACAACAGATTCCGGGGGGCGACATTTACCCGGCATTGGAAAAGGGCACGATCGACGCGGCCGAATGGATCGGCCCCTACGACGACGAAAAGCTCGGCTTCAACAAGGTGGCCAAGTATTACTACTACCCGGGATGGTGGGAAGGTGGCCCGCAGCTCAGCGCCTACATCAACATGGGCGAGTGGGCCAAGCTGCCAAAAGAGTATCAGTCGATTCTCGAATCAGCATGCTGGGAAGCGCACATCTACATGCAGGCCCGTTATGACGCCAAGAATCCGGCGGCACTGAAGCGTCTGGTGGCCGGCGGTACCAAGCTGCTGCCGTTCTCCAACGAAATCATGGCGGCCTGCTACAAAGCTGCGCTGGAGTTGTACGACGAAACCGCGGCAAAGAATCCGAAGTTCAAGAAGATCTACGAACCGTGGAAGAAATTCCGCGACGAGCAGATCGAATGGTTCAGCGTTTGCGAGGGCCGCTTCGACAACTTCAGTGCCGCGACCGTGCGTGCCGGACAGACCAAGGCAGCACCTGCGCCGAAGAAGAAGTAATCTCTGCCGTCGCTTTGCGTGCCCGGGATTCCCCTTCGGGGGCGGGCAAAAAACAAACCCCGCTCAGGCGGGGTTTGTTTTTGGGGGATTCACAGAACCTGCTGCGGTCTAGAGCACGAGCTCCAGCTTCACTCCGAATTCATAGGCTCTCGAAACCGAGCCCCAGTGTTTCGCCAGATAGGCGTTGGCCAACTCCAGCTGACCGATGTACTTCTGGATTCCCTTGTAATTCACCTTGAATTTCATGTCCTGTGCTCCAGCCGAGTCAATAATCCTGTTACGGCTGTTTACCGGGAAACCTTAGCGCATGTCGAAAATGCTTCTGCGCCAAGGCCTGGTAGTGAGCCCGTCTGACGCCATCAAACCCGTCGCACGAACTCCTCAAAGCCCACGACCGGCAACGGTCTGCTGAAAAAATAGCCCTGATAGGCATGACAACCCGAACTGGCCAGGAAGGCGCGCTGCGGCTCAGTCTCCACTCCCTCGGCAATCACGTCCAGCCCCAGGCTTTGCGCCAGCGCCACGATCGTCCGGGCAATTGCGGCATCGTTGGGATCGATGAGGATGTCGCGCACAAACGACTGGTCGATCTTCAACTGATCCAGCGGCAAGCGCTTCAGATAGGACAGCGAAGAATAGCCGGTACCGAAATCGTCCAGCGAAAAACCCACACCCCGGGCTTTCAGCGCAGACATCTTGTCGATGACGTCCTCCACATTGTCCACCAGCAGGCTCTCGGTCAGCTCCAGCTTGAGCCGATTCGGGTTGGCGCCCGTCTGATTGAGGATCGCCACGACCTTCAAGACAAAGTCGGGGTCGCGGAACTCCTGGGCACTGACATTCACCGCCACGGTGAGATGGGCCATGTCCGGATGGATTGCCCATAGCGCCAGTTGGCGGCAGGCGCTTTCCAGCACCCATTGGCCCAAAGGCAGGATCAGCCCGGTTTCTTCCGCCAGGGGAATGAACTCGGCAGGAGACACCGTGCCGCGCTCGGGGTGCTGCCAGCGCACCAAGGCTTCGGCGCCCGTGACGCGGCCCGCGCCGACCACCTGGGGCTGGTAATGGAGCAGGAGCTGATTGCCCTCGATGGCCTTGCGCAGACCCGTTTCCAGGGCGACTCGCTCGACCACTACGGTCTGCATGGCCGGATCAAAGAAATGCAGGCCATTGCGCCCGGTTGTCTTGGACTTGTACATGGCGAGGTCGGCCTGTTTCAGCAAATCCTCAATGGACGTTTCATGGCCGCGAAACAAGGTGGCGCCGATGCTCGCTGAGCTGCGGTAATCAATATCCCCAAGCGGATAGGTTTGATTGAGAACGGCGAGAATCTTTTCACCCACGGCTTCAGTCTCGTTGGCGGCCTCCTCGGCGGTCTTGTTCAGGCTGCCCAGCACCACCACGAACTCGTCGCCGCCCAGCCGCGCCACGGTGTCGCCCTCGCGTACGCTGGCCGCGAGACGCTGCGCCACCAGCTGCAGCAGCATGTCACCCTTGTCGTGACCCAGCGTGTCGTTCAAGGTCTTGAAATGATCAAGGTCGATGAACAGCACCGCACCGAACGTCCCGCTGCGGTTGCCGGCGGTCATGGCCTGCTTCAGGCGATCCAGCAGAAGCGTGCGGTTGGGCAGGTGGGTAAGGGAGTCGAAGAAGGCGAGTTCCTTGATTCTTTCTTCCGCCTTTTTGCGTTCGGTGATGTCCTGATGCGTACCGACATAGTGGGTGACGACCCCGTCATCGCCCTTTACCGCCGAGATGGTCAGCCACTTCGGATACACCTCGCCGTTCTTGCGCCGGTCCCAGACTTCTCCCTGCCATGCGCCCGTGCTGGCAATGCTCGCCCACATCGCGGCATAGAATGCGTCGTCGTGGCGGCCGGACTTCAGCAGGCGCGGCGTCTGGCCGACGACCTCTTCCGCGGTGTAGCCTGAGATGTCCATGAAGGCCTTGTTGATTCGCAGGATCACGCCGGCGGGATCGGTGACAACCATGCCTTCCTGGGATTCGAAGGCCGTCGCCGCAATGCGAAGCTCGGCCTCGGCCTTCCTGCGAAAACTGATGTCACTTACGCTGCCGATGAAGAACCTCGTCTCGTTCAGGAAGGTTTCGGTGACGCCCAACTCGATCGGAAAAGTCGTGCCGTCCTTGCGCCGGGCGACAACATTCCGGCTTTGACCGATGACCTTCTGGATGCCGCTGCTCAGATAGTTGCCGAGATAGGCGTCATGCGCGGCTTTGTACGGCTCCGGCATCAGCATGCTGACATTGC
>JAPLRA010000080.1:1556-2227 GCA_026399445.1 Sulfuritalea sp. | reverse complement strand
GCTGACATTGCGTCGCTCGCCATCCTTGTGCATCCAGACGGTCTCGTAGTTGACCAGCCGGCCTTCACGGCGAATTGCTTCGGCCCATGGCGCGCGCGTCGCCTGATCCGGCCAGATGCCCACCTCCACCGAGGTTCTGCCAATCAGTTCGCTCCTGGGCCAGCCGAAATCCCGCTCGTAATTGTCGTTGGCCTCCATGAAGCGCCCATCCTCTGCTGCGGCTATCGACGCCGCGACCGGGCAGGAACTGAACGCCGTTGAAAACCGCTGTTCGGACAGGCGCAATTCGATTTCGGCCAATTTGCGGTCGGTGACGTCACGCGTGACGCCCAGTGCCGCCGTAACAACCCCGTGGACATTGCGCATGGGAACGACATGCGAGTCGAGCCAGCGGGGGGTTCCTCTGAGGCCGCGGATCTCGAACTCGACGCTGCCTGACTCTCCCTGAAACACGCGCTTGGTCAACGCGCTGAAGGCACTGCGGTAAGGTGCAAGGATCAAACCCGCGATCTTCCCGCCGACAACCTGATCGGCCGAATCGGCCTCCACCATGTCGAGACCGGCACGATTCATTTGCAGCAGCGTGCCGTCGGCAGCCAACATCTTGACGCACTCGGGCTCGGTATCGATGATGGTGCGAAGCTGCAATTCGCTCTCGCGCAGACTGCTTT
>JAPLRA010000080.1:0-1513 GCA_026399445.1 Sulfuritalea sp. | reverse complement strand
CCGTTCCGCTTGCATGGCGATGACCAACAAACCCATCAAGACGATGGTTGCCATGTAACTCCACAAGAGAATCAGGCTTGCTTGAACGTCGGCGAGAAGGAAGGGGCCATGCCCGCCGGCAGTACTCCAGGCGGCAAATACAGAGAAGCCTAGTCCTGCTGTTGCAGCGCCTGTACTGCCGAAACGCAGCGCCGCCCATACCAGAACGGGCAGGGGTAGAAACGCTAAAGGCAATCCGCCACCGATTCGCTCAAAATCATGCCGAAAGGCAAACCAGGCCACCAGCCCGGCAATCAGAATCCAGGCCAGCAATTCCCTGCGGGCAAGGCGCAATTGTTCAATGCTGTCGCGGGAAAGGGTCAGGAGCAGCGGGGCGGCCAGCAATACTCCGACAGCATCTCCCATCCACCACGATAGCCAGGCAGAGCCCACGGCTTCCCCGGGCATCAGTCCGGCGACATAAAGATTCGCGCACCCGCCTGATGCCGACACCACCATGCCCATGCCGGCGGCAAGCACGAACGACCCGATATCTCGCTGGCGTTCGAATGCAGGACGGAAGCCGACGTGCTTGAGCCACCCCGCGGTCAGAAGCGGGGCCAGCGTATTGCCCGCTGCAATCCCGACAGCCAGAGGCAAAGAGGAGCCAACGGAAAGATTGACGAGGAGCGCCCCGAGGAAGACCCCCGGCCAAACGGCCCAACCCCATCGGAGCAACGCGGCAACGGCTATGCCCGTCGGGAGCCAGACAAGGGTTATGTGCGAGCCGGAATATGGGAGTCTCAGCCCGAGCCACCCGGTCACGAAGTACGCAAACCCCACGATGAGCAGTCTGGTCATGACGAGTACATATTTAGCTCAGCCGTTGTTTCCACGAAAGCAATACAGAACCCGGACCCCGAGTTTCGCATCCACTATACCGGAGGCCGGCACCTTCGCTGCGGATTTGCCTTCAACCACAATTGATGAATGGTCTCTGTCGCTTGCGCCGCGGGCGGTTCCGCCTGCCCCCAAAGGAGCCTTGGTGCTTGCCGCTCGCAGCGTGTCAGCGCAGCGCGAGACGCCAGAGTGAAGTCAGTTCTGCGGCTCGTGCCGCATGCAGCGGGTCGGCTTCGTCTGCTGCGCGCGGATGGCTGGGCTTTGCATCCGTCCGTCCCACAATGTCGAGGCCCGCCTGGTCAAAGGCCGCCAGCAGGTCGGCGCGCGAGCGAAGACCCAGATGCTCGGCGATGTCGGATAGCACCAGCCAGCCCTCGCCGTCCGGTTGCAGGTGTGCCGCGAGTCCCTTGATGAATCCCATGAGCATGCGGCTATCAGGGTCGTACACGGCCCGCTCGAGAGGCGATCCGGCTCGGGCCGGAACCCACGGCGGGTTGCACACCACCAGCGCAGCGCGGCCTGGCGGAAACAGATCTGCCGCGACAACGTCCACCCGTGCCGCCAGCCCTAGACGTTCGATATTTTCGCGAGCGCACGCCAACGCGCGGGGATCCTGATCGGTGGCGACGATGCG
>JAPLRA010000438.1 GCA_026399445.1 Sulfuritalea sp. | reverse complement strand
TCCTTCTCGCCAGCGATCAATTCACCCAGCTTTCGCCCCGCTTCATCGAGGTGCAACTGCGAAAGATCGAGCAAGGACTGGAGAGGGAATGTGCGGGGCATGGCCAGGATAGTCCGTGGGCAACATCGGAATTTGTGATCTTACGCTCCGCCAAACAACTCGGCCAGACGCTGCCGCGATGAGTTCCAGTCAGCCCGTTCGGTGATCTGTTGCTCAAGAAAGGTCTCCAGTCTGGGATTCATCATGATGGCCCGGTCGAGCAACGGATCGGAACCGGCGGCATAGGCGCCGACCGCAATAAGGTCGCGCGCCCGCTGGTAGCGCGAATAAAGCTGTTTGACCTGGCGAACTTGATCCAGATGGTCTGTCGCGATCAGATTGGCCATCACCCGGGAGATGGATTGCTCGATGTCAATCGCCGGGTAGTGTCCGGCATCCGCCAGAAACCGGTTGAGCACGATGTGGCCATCGAGAATGGCGCGCGCCGCATCGGCAATTGGGTCCTGCGGGTCGTCGCCCTCGGTCAGCACCGTGTAGAAGGCGGTAATCGAGCCACCACCGGCCGGGCCGTTGCCTGCGCGCTCGACCAACTGCGGCAGGCGGGCGAAAACAGAGGGCGGATAGCCTCGTGTCACCGGCGGTTCGCCAATCGCCAGCGCTATTTCGCGTTGCGCCATGGCGTAGCGAGTCAGGGAGTCCATGATCAGCAGAACATGCTTGCCCTCGTCACGGAAATGTTCGGCAATCGATGTGGCATAGGCTGCTCCCTGCAGCCTCATGAGCGGGCTGACGTCGGCCGGTGCCGCAACCACCACGGAACGGGCACGACCCTCGTCGCCCAGATTGAGTTCGATGAACTCCTTGACTTCCCGGCCGCGCTCGCCGATCAGGCCGACGACAATCACGTCCGCTTCCGTGTAGCGGGCCATCATGCCGAGCAGCACGCTCTTGCCAACGCCAGACCCTGAAAACAGGCCCAGACGCTGACCGCGCCCCACTGTCAGCAGGGCGTTGATGGCGCGGATGCCGACATCCATGGTATGCCGTATCGGCTCGCGCAGCAGCGGGTTCAATGGTCGACTGGCGAGAGACCGGGTGTTTTTGCTGTTCAGCGGGCCAAGGCTGTCGAGCGGGCGGCCATTGCCATCAACCACGCGTCCGAGCAATTCATCACCCACCGGCAGATGTTTGGCGCGGTCCGGCGCCCGTCGCAGCGGCGACGAAACCTGGCCTGGAACCGGCGGAGGGGGCGGCAATTCCATCGGAATTACCAGTGCGCCAGGCGAAAGCCCGTAAACATCCTCGGCCGGCATCATGTACAGACGATCGCCGGCAAAGCCGACCACTTCGGCTTCAACCGTGCCATTGCCCGGTATTTGTATCAGACACCCCGAACCCAGCGGCAATTTGAGCCCCGATGCTTCCATCACCAGACCGTTGATGCGGGTCAGTCGTCCGGCGATCAACCAGGGCCGCACATCAGAAACATGTTCGCGGCAATTTCCGAGGAAGCGCGACAGATCGGAGGCGTTCATTTCTCGCTGGTCTCGATCCACGTGGCATGTTGCCCGAGGGCTTCCACCACGCGCCTCCAGCGGGTCGCCAGGCTTGCGTCAAGATGGCTGCCGCCCGCTTCGATGATCACGTCACCGCGCTTGAGCTTCGGGTCTTCGTGAATCCGGTGTCCGGCATGGGTCAGTTGGTCACCGGCACGCAGACGGGCAAGCGATGCGTCTTCGGGGTGCAGATGAATGGCAGCGTGCAGCAAGGGCAGTTGTTCCAGGGCTTCGCGGATCACTCCCAGCAGCACTTCCGGCTTCACGTCGACCGTCTGGCGGACAACCTGTCGAGCGACCTCAATGCTCAAGGCCAGCAAATCGTCGGCTACCGCCTGATTGAGCTCCGCGATGCATTGTTCAAGGTTCTGCAGGGTTTCCGCCAGAAGCAAGGCCTGTTCGCGCCCCATGGCCTCCGCCTGCGCTTGCCCCGCGGCATAGCCGGCTTGGTGCCCCTCCTGCCGTGCCTGTTCGCGAATCCGGTGAACCTCGTCGTCGTTGACCGCAGGCAATCCGGGTTTGGTCGCCGTGGCGACGGACGACTCGACAGACGAATCGAAGCTGGCAAGTTCCCAGCGCTCCCACGCGGTAAGCGATGATTTCGGGTGTTCGTCCATGGCTTTCAGACGAAGGCGTCGCCTTCACCCGCACCGCCGAGCTGAAGCTGACCTTCATCGGCAAGCCGGCGGGCGATCTTGAGGATTTCCTTCTGCTCGCCTTCGACTTCCGAAAGACGCACGGGACCCTTGGATTCGAGATCCTCCCTGAGCATTTCCGCAGCACGCTGCGACATGTTCTTGAAAACTTTTTCGCGGAGTTCCTGGGAAGCACCTTTCAGCGCGATGATCAGCGAGTCCGACTGTACTTCGCGCAACAA
This sequence comes from Sulfuritalea sp., assembly GCA_026399445.1. GTDB lineage: Bacteria > Pseudomonadota > Gammaproteobacteria > Burkholderiales > Rhodocyclaceae > Sulfuritalea. Next base: position 14,800 of record JAPLRA010000438.1, on the reverse strand, counting down.
AAGTTGGATGCCGCGGTCATCGATGTCCAGCAGATTCTCGAAGACGAACATTTCATCGAGTATTTTCTGCGCGAGCTCAGGGTCGTACTCGCGCACGTTGTCGACAATGGCAGTTTCCACCTGCTGGCCGACAAAGTTGAGAATTTCTGCGGCGTGGCGGATCCCTCCCATGGCAGCCTTTTTGACATTGCCGGAGGAACTGGCGAGGATCCGCTTCAGCGCCTCATTCAGTTCGGCATCCATCCATTTCAGGCCCTCGATGCCGGCGGTGTCTCAGCCCTGCATGATGCGGCTGATCAGGTTGGCGGCGCGATCGTCGCCCAACGCCTTGGTCAGCATGGCCTTGATGGTTTCGTTGTCGACGGCAACGGGCGCTCCCTTGGACGCATGATCCTCGAACTCGTCGATTACCTTCTCGATGCGATCGCGCGGCACCTGTTTCAAGGCGGCCATGGCGTGGCCGAGTTTCTGCACCTCTTTCGGACCAAGGTTTTTTAGTATCTCGGCAGCCTCGTCCTGCCCGAGGGAAAGCAGCAGGATGGCGGCCTTTTCTACGCCATCACTTTCAGTGCTCGCCGCCATCTACCCAGTCCTTGATCATGCCGGCGACTGCCTTGGGGTCCTTCTTTGCAATTTCGCGAGCATCGGCCAGCTTTTCGTCATAGCCCCTATGACGGTGCAGCATGCCGTCGGCGCCAACTTCGAACTCGCTCTTTTTCGGCGCCATTCGCGGCGGTGGCGGTTCCAGCAGTTTCTCGAATACCGGCCTCAACAGACGGGTCCACAACCAGAAGGCTGCGCCGGCAATGATCAAGTACCTTGCCAGTTCTTTCAGGGTCGCAATCAGTTCCTGATTGGCCCAGATCGGGGCGTCGGCGACGACTTCCTTTTCTGCCGCCGTGAAGGGCGCGTTGGCGACATTCAGCGTATCGCCGCGCTCCTTGCTGAAGCCCATCGCCTGGCGCGCAAGATCGGTAATTTGGGTGAGTTCGGCGGGCGTAAGAGGAATCGGTTTGGGTTTGGTCGGGTCCTTGCGGTGATTGACCACCACGGCCACCGACAGGCGACGCACTGCGCCCGGCACGCCCTTGGTATGGCGAATCGTCTTGTCGACCTCGTAGTTGATCGTCGCATTCTTGGTGAAGTTCTGCGAACTGTTGGCGCCAGCACCCGCAGCGGGTTGCCCGGTCTGCGTCAGTGGAGCGGTCGCTGGCACCGGCGGCTGGTTGCTCAAGGCACCGGGGATGCCTGCTGCCGGCGGTGATCCGCTGCCGGCTTCCGCGATCTGCTGACTACGAATCACCGTTTCAGCGGCCGGATTGGGCTTGTAGGTCTCGGCCACCTGGTCGGTCTGCGAAAAGTCGAGATCAGCGGAAACCTGCGCGCGAACGTTGTTTGGCCCTACCACCGGTGTCAGGATGGCCTCGATACGCTTGCCATAGTCTGCCTCGACTTCCCTCAGGAACTTGAGCTGGGTGGCATCGAGCCCTGCATCTCGCTGCGGGTCGCGCTGTTGCGAGATCAGTTTGCCTTCCTGGTCGATCACGCTGACGTTGTTCGGGCTGAGCTGCGGCACGCTGGAGGCGACCAGATTGATGACGCCCGCCACCTGGATCGAATCCAGCGTGCGCCCGGGGTGCAGGTTGACCAGCACCGAGGCGGATGTTTTTTGGTCGTCGCGCAGGAAGGCGGTCTGCTTGGGAATGGCAAGATGCACCCGGGCGCCGCGCACGGCGGCCAGTGACTGGATCGATCGGGCCAGTTCACCTTCCAGCGCGCGCTGATAGTTGATCTGCTCGGCAAACTGGCTGACGCCGAGCTTCTGCGTCTCCATCAGCTCGAACCCGACCAGCCCACCCTTCGGCAGCCCTTGGGATGCCAGCTTCAGACGCGTGTCATGGACCACCGTCTGCGGCACCAGAATGCCGCGACCACCATCGCTGAAGCGGTAGGGGATGTTCTGTTGCGATAGCGCAGCCACGATCTGGCCGCCGTCTTTTTCGTCATGGATCGAGAACAGCAGAGCGTAGGGAGGATCCCTAGTCCACATCCAGCCTCCGGTCAGAACCGCCAGAAACAGCGCGACACCTACCAATCCGGTCAACTTCTGACGGGGGTCAAGGCGGATAAATGCCTCAAGCGATAACGGGAGCGGATCGGTCGCTGTGTTTTCTGCCATGCTTTGTTTGTCTTATCGGTACATGTGCGCGCAATTTGCCCGCTCGCGGATTGTGTACTGCCCTAGCAAGAGCGGTTCCTGAAAGAAGCGGCAATTTTTGCCGGCATATCGAAAGCCTGGTTTCCTTGTCCAGTCCAAGTGATTCTGCCATCATCGGGTGCCATGAACATCCCCGCGGTCTCAACCGCTCAATCCAGCAGCGCAACCGTTGCCCCTGGCGAGGCCGAGCATCTTGCCGAAGCCTTCCGGATTTTCAGTCAGGCATCGGAGGAACTCGCCAGCGCCTACAGCGAGTTGCAGGGGCAGGTGGCCCAGCTTACCGAAGAACTGGCCGCCGCCAATGGCGCGTTACGCCAGCAGTATCAGGAAAAGGCGGCAATTACAGAGCGTCTGACACTGTTGCTCGACGCGCTGCCCGCGGGTGTCGTGGTACTGGATGGATCCGGCCGCGTGGTGCAGGCGAATCCGGCCGCTAATGAGGTTCTAGGCAATGCCATAGTCGGCGCTGGCTGGACGGCGATCGAGGCCGACGCGCTTGGGGCCAGTGAAACACCGGGAGAATATCTTGCCGGCGATCGACGGCTGGCAGTCGCCGTTACTCCGCTGGATTCGGCAGGCGGGCGCATTGTGCTGCTGCATGACGTGACCGAAACCCAGCATCTCAAGACTCAGGCCGAACGCAACCAGCGACTGGCCGCGATGGGTGAAATGGCGGCGCAACTGGCCCATCAATTGCGCACGCCGCTGGCGGCGGCGCTGCTGTACGCGGGCAATCTGGAGAACCCCGAACTACCGGCTGGCAGCCGTGTCTCCATCGCGCAAAAGACGGTGGCGCGCCTGAAGCATCTCGAACACCTGATTCAGGACATGCTGATGTTCGCCCGTGGTGAAGTGCTCGGGCGCGAGACTTTCGCCGTCGCCGACCTGCTGGCCGAACTGGCGCAAACCTTCGAGCCCTTGGCAAAGAGCCGTGGCAGCGCATTTCTGGTGACTGATGAGAGCCAGGGCGGAGTACTTACCGGGCATCGCAAATCACTGGTTGGGGCGCTCACCAACCTGCTGGAGAATGCGCTGCAGGCCGTCGAGAGCGGCGGTCGCATTGATCTCGATGCCAGGCGCGATGGATCTCTGATCCTGCTCGCGGTGCGTGACAACGGGCGCGGCATGAACGCCCAGACCGCCGCGCGATTGTTCGATCCGCTTTTCACTACCCGAGCCGAAGGCACGGGCCTGGGCCTTTCAATTGCACGCGGCGTTGCCCGTGCCCACGGCGGCGGCATCGAGGTCGTTTCCAGCCCCGGTGCCGGCGCCGAATTCATACTTACACTGCCATGTCCGACTCTTTGAAAATTCTGGTTGTCGAAGACGACGCCGCCTTGCGCGACGCCCTTCTGATCACGCTTGAAACGGCCGGACATCGCGTGACCGGTGCCGATGGTGGCCCGGCGGCATTGACCGCGCTGGCCGCAATGGCCCGCGATCCATTCAGCATGGTGATTTCCGACCTGCGCATGGATCCGATGGACGGCCTGACCCTGTTGGGCGAAATACGGGGCAGGCATCCGGGCCTGCCGGTGCTGCTGATGACCGCCTTCGGCGATGTGGACAAGGCCGTTGCTGCGATGCGCGGCGGCGCTTGCGATTTCATGTTGAAGCCGTTCGAGCCGAAAACGCTGATCGACCAGATTGCACGCTATGCCGTACCCCCCCCGGCCGCCGACGGGGTAATTGTCGCCGACCCGAAAACGCGCGAAACGCTGCTCCTCGCGGCGCGCGTGGCCAAGACCGACGCGACCGTACTACTCACCGGGGAATCAGGGGTGGGCAAGGAAGTGTTCGCTCGCTATATCCATGATCAGTCGGCGCGGGCGGGCGGGCCGTTCGTGGCAATCAACTGCGCCGCGATTCCCGATAATCTCCTCGAAGCGACGCTCTTCGGCTACGAGAAGGGTGCTTTCACCGGAGCCCAGACCGCGCAGGCGGGGAAGTTCGAGCAGGCCAATGGCGGCACCCTGCTGCTTGATGAAATATCCGAAATGCCGCTCGGCCTGCAAGCCAAGTTGTTGCGCGTGCTGCAGGAACGCGAAGTCGAGCGCGTCGGCGGCAAGAAGCCGGTCGCGCTGGATATCCGCGTGCTCGCCACCAGCAATCGCGACATGGGCAGCGAGGTCCGCATAGGGCGTTTCCGCGAAGACCTCTACTACCGGCTGAATGTCTTCCCGCTGGAGATTCCCGCTCTGCGCCAGCGTCCCGGCGACATCCTGCCGCTGGCCCGGCATTGGCTGGCAAGGCTGGCGGCCACCTCGCGTCGCGCGGCAAGATTTGCCGCTGCCGCCGAAGCACGGCTGGTGGCTTACCCTTGGCCGGGCAACGTGCGCGAGCTGGAAAATGTTGTCCAGCGTGCGCTGATCATGACCGCCGGTGAAGTGATCGAGGCTGACAGTCTGCCGCTTGAGGGCGCCATGGCACCCGCCGGACGGGTGTTCCCGGAGGCGGCGACAGGCGCCCCGTTCGCCGTACCGCCAGCGCCGACTTTCGCCCAAAGCCCCGCCAGCACTGATTCTCCGGCCAACATGAAGGATCTTGAGCGGCAGCACATTCTGGATACCCTGGCCAAATGCGGTGGCTCGCGCAAGAAGGCCGTGGCGATTCTCGGCATCTCAGAGCGCACCCTGCGCTACAAGTTGTCCCAGTACCGCGCCGAGGGGTTTTTCAGCGACGAGGAAGAGGCTTGATCGGCAAGTGAAAGCCGGCACGGCGATTGCTATTCCATTCGTGAACGAATTCAAGTAAGGTTTTGCCATGGCCATCGACACACGACAAATCGACCAAATGCTCTCCGAACTGCGTTCCGCCTCTGCTCTGGCGGGAAGCAAACCGGCGGGCAACGCCGCGCCCGTCGAGGGGCCGGAATTCTCGCAGGTGCTGAGGACTACCATCGATCAGGTCAATGCCGCCCAGCAGCAGGCGCACAAGATGGCCGAGGATTTTTCCAGCGGACAGAGCAACGTCAATCTGCAGGACGTCATGATCAACCTGCAAAAGGCCAATCTGTCGTTCCAGCAGATGGTGCAGGTCAGGAACAAACTGGTGTCGGCCTATCACGACATCATGAACATTCAGGTCTGATTTTTTCAGAAGACAGGCGGCAGGCATGAATGCGGCGCAACGCGCCGGTAGAATTCAGCCTTCCATCCTTCGGCTCCTGTCCTCTGACCATGTGGTTCCGCAATCTCCAGATTTTCCGGCTCACTTCCGACTGGGCCTATAGCACCGACTCGTTGTCAGCCGCCCTGCACAAGGGCCTTTTCCATGGCTGCGGCGCAACTGATCGTGTGGCGCGCGGCTGGGTGCCGCCTCGCGGCGAAGGCGAACTGGTGTTTTCCCTCGAACATCAGCAATTGATCGCCTTGGGCATCGAACAGAAACTCCTGCCGGCCTCTGTCGTGCGCCAGTATGCACAGACCAAGCTGGCCGAGATCGAGGCAGCGCAAGGCTACAAGCCGGGTCGAAAGCAGTCGCGCGAAGTGATCGATCAGGTCGAGGCCGAGTTGCTGCCGCGCGCGTTCGTCAAACGCGGCCTCACCTACGTCTGGATCGATCCGGTCAATCGCTGGCTATTGGTGGACGCCTCATCGAGCACTCGCGCCGATGAAGTCATGGAGCATCTCAAGCTGTCCCTCGGCGAGCTGCCCGTCACGCTGATCAAAACCCAGATCGCACCGGCGACCGCCATGACACAGTGGCTGGCGGCGGGGCATGCGCCCGGCAACTTCACGATCGATCGCGATTGCGAACTGCAGGCTGCCGCGGAGGAGCGTGCCGCGGTGCGCTACGTGCGCCATAACCTCGACAGCGACGAGGTGCGCAGTCATATTGCGAGCGGCAAGTCGGCTACACGATTGGCGTTGACCTGGAATGATCGCGTTTCGTTTGTATTGACCGAGCAATTGCAGATCAAGCGCTTGGCGTTTCTCGATCTGCTGAAGGAGGATGCCGAGCGCCAGGCCGAGAATGCGGATGATCTGTTCGCCGCCAACTTCACCCTGATGTGCGGAGAACTGGCGCAGTTGCTGGGACATCTGCTGGAAGTGCTGGGCGGAGAGGGCGAGTGACTCTGCGTGGGCTGATCGCTCTGGCGGCGCTCACGCTTGGCTTGCCCGCGCTGGCGGATGGTGTTGAGGTCGGCAAGCCGTCCAGTGTGCGCAACCTGGTGCCGGCCGGTGCGATTGAGCAGCAGGCAGCCCAGCAATACGAACAGCTCAAGCGTCAGGCGTCTGCGAAAGGCGCACTGGGGCCCGGTGATCATCCTCAAGTCCTGCGCTTGCGGGCGATCGCCGCGCGCATGATCCCCTTTGTTGATCGCTTCAATCCTCGCGCTCGAACCTGGAGGTGGGAGGTGAACCTGATCGGTTCGAAGCAGATCAATGCGTTCTGCATGCCCGGTGGCAAGATCGCCTTTTATTCGGGGATTCTCGACACTCTCAAACTGACGGACGATGAGGCGGCGATGGTGATGGGCCACGAGATCGCCCACGCTTTGCGCGAGCACGCCCGCGAGCGCATGGCCAAGAGCCAGATCACCCAGTTCGGCGCCAATTTGCTGGGGGAACTGGTGGGCGGCGGACGCTATTCCGGCGCCTTCCAGATGGGCGGAAATTTATTGTCGCTCAAGTTCTCGCGCGATGACGAATCGGAGGCCGATGTGGTCGGGCTTGACCTTGCCGCGCGCGCTGGTTTCGATCCTCGTGCCGGGGTCAGCTTGTGGCAGAAAATGGCCGCCGCCAATAGCAGGGCGCCGCTCGAGTTTCTCTCAACCCACCCGGCGGGCGATCATCGCATCAAGGAGATCGAAAAGCACCTGCCGGAAGTAATGCCGCTGTATCAACAGGCGGTTGCAGCGAGGGCTGGCGCCGGCGTCAAGCGCGGCGGTTCGAGTTAGGAGTTAGAGTCGGCGCCGGAGGTACGGCGACGCGGGTCAGCGTCAGCCCAACCCCGATTCGCGTGCCTTGCGCTCGCGTTCCACTTTGATGATGTAACGCTGGATCAGCGTCAGCATGGACCCCGGCAGCTTCACGAACTCACAGCCGGCGCGTTTGGATTTGACCCCGGTGCGGGTGACTGACTCGAATACGCTGCGCACCACAATCGTTCCCGCTACCATGCCGACTTCCGGCAGTTCAACCTTGCAGGACAGCTCAAGACCGCGTTCAAGCGTGATATCGAGAGGAATCGAGATGACGCCGAGGCCGCCACCGCTGATGTCAACCACTTGAACATTGATTGCCCGGCGTTCGCCAGTGGTGGTAGGGAAGGGAATGACACACTTCAGCGGGCGCGCGATGGGCGCGGCCAGCCGGTAGTACTCGCGGCGCTGCAGGCGCAGCACACTGTCGGGCAGGGGGGCGAAGAATGCCGGCACTCCATTCGTCTCGGCACGTTGCACACTGCGCAGGATGAACTGGATCTTGACCTTGTCGAGCTGCGTGACACAGAACAGCTTGTTTGCTTCGAGCGCCTTGCGGTTCGCCTCGGCACTGGCGCTGAGTTCGAGAAAAAGACCGTTGTCCTTGTAGCTGATCAGGCTGGTCAGCAGCATGTCCCTGCCTTCGTTGAAGAACATGGTGATCTGCGACACATGTTCGACGATTCCGCGAAAGACCGAGAACATCTCGCCCTTGGAATTCAGCATGTACTGGCTGAATTCGTCCGTCGACAGAAGCTCGGCTGCCAGCTTTTGGGCGGCGGAAGCCTGGGCAACAGGCGCCGGCCCCGTCGAAGTGGAGGAGTTGTTGGCTTCGGTGCTGCTCATTGTTCGATAAACGCCGGACAGAAACTTGGGGCTTCGAATTTTAGCCGAGATTTTCCGGAATCAGGCGCTCCGCCGGGGCCCCTTCGCGCTCAACCTGGTAGATCCAGGCCAGCAGTTCGGCAACGGCAATGTAAAGCTGAGGGGGTATCTGTCCGTCAAGGTTGACTTGGGACAGCAATGCGACGAGCTCGGGCGATTCGTGAACAAAAATGCCGTGCTCGCGTGCGCGGGAGATGATCTCTTCGGCAATCAGGCCCCGTCCTTTTGCTACCACTGTCGGTGCCGAGTCGCCCGGCGAATACTTCAGCGCCACGGCAAGCGCCCGCGGTTCGCCGTCCTTACTCTTCGGCGGCATGCTTGACCTGCAAGGCGAGCAGCGGCACGCCGGCCGCGGCCATTGATTTTTCCAGTGACGGCGCGGCATCGAGCATATCAGCGGCACTGGCGCCCGCCGGCGTGGCGATGACAATCCTCACCCCTTCCGGCGCCAGACTGAGCCGGGCGTCGATCTCGCCCAGTCGAGGTGTGACGAGTCGTAGCGATGTAATCCAGCCTCTTTCCGAATCCGCTTGCTCGTTGCCTGTTTGCCGTCCATCCGGTTCGATCTGCCAGTCCAGCGATTGACCCGGCCAGACGTCCCCATGCCACGCCATACGCTGTGTCGCGGCGGCATCCAGTTGCTGCTGCACCAGTGGCCGCAGATCTTCCGGCACGATTTGCGCCGGATTTGCGGTCGCCGCTGGTTGCGAGGTGGTTTGCTGGCGAACTTCTTCGCTGCCGAACAGGCTTTGCAGAATTGCCATGGGCCCGGACTGTTGAGCCGGACTCGCGTTTGTTGTCGGTCGCGCCGGCAGGCCGCCGGATTCCTGGCCACGCGCTGACGCCTCTCCCGGCGAGTGTCTGGCCTGAGGTTCGACCAGCAGGTCATTCATCGGGCGCTGCCCCATGACCCACTGCACCTGATGGGCTTCGTAGAATAGCCCGCTCTGGCCGACGGCTTTGGCCAGTTGCGGCGCGAGTTCGGCGGCCAGTTTGGCCGTATCGGCGAATGCCGCGGGCAGCAACGCCTGTCCTCGTGTGAGTGCCGCTGGAGGTGGCGGAGCGCCGTCCCTCGCTAGCAGCGAACCGATCAGCTGGGCTGTACGCGACAAGTTGGCAAATTGGGGGTTGACGCCTGTTGCGGCATCCCCCGGGCTGTTCCGGTTCGCGAGCTGGGCGATGACCAGATGTGGCGTGCGGTCGACCACCACCAGTTCCAGCGTGTCGCCGGCTTTGGCTCCCTGGGGAAGCGCCAGCGTCAGGCTGCGACCCGCAACCAGCGCCTTGTAGGTGTTCTCCGGCAGGACTTCCTGGATTCGCGCTGAGAAGGTTTGACCGGGTCGCAACTCAACCAGATCGGCCGGTATTTCGCTGACCGGCGCAACCGGCTGCAGCAGCGACGCTTCGGTTTGCATCCGCATGCGGATGCCGACATCGTTGGGGATCAGGACCACGGCGCTTCCCGGGATTCTGCCGATTGCGAGGAGAACAGGGTGGTGGCGGCCACCGTTTGGGCTTTACGCCCCGCAACCACCGGGGGCAGGCTCTCCGGCACCAGGCGCATAGGCCTTGTTGACGTCGCGACGACGCTGGCTGTCGCCCAGGTACTTGCGTACATGCTCCATCCAGGGTTCGGTGTGGCGGCGTACTTCGGCATCGTCTTCAAGAATGCACTGGATCAGGTTGCGCCTGCGGGCCACGTCGGTGGCTGGCGCGTTGCTGTCTTCCGGAGTTGCCATCAAGGTGTTGCGCAAACTGGTCACGCCGTGTTCGAGCTCGATCAGGTTGTCCCAGTCGCCGGCCCGCGCCGCCGCGACCATGCGCGACGACAGAAGGCTCATTTCTTCGTAGAGTTCGATTTGAGAAGGCATCCGGTGCATCGTAGCCATCATGCGGCAAGCTTGTTGCGGGAAGCTGCGGCGGGATCATCGGCTATTTCTTCCCGGGCCGGCCTGACTCCTTTCAACGGGACAGCCGGAACGCAAAATCCTGGGGCGGTTTTCAAGGGACAATCGGGGTCAAACCCCATAGGCGTGCAGCAGGAGTTGCTCTTGGCGATTGCTTTGCATGTTGAGTTGCAACTGACCCATCCAGATATGGGTGAGATTGCGAATTTCGGTATCGTCGGCCATGATTTTGGCAATCAGTTGGTTCTTGCGTTGATGCGCAGCTTCATCAAGCGTTACCACGGCATCGACTGGTTTCATGGCGGCGACCAACTTGCTGCATTGATGTTCGATGCCGACCAATTGGTCCCATTCACCCTGCTCGGCCGCTTCGCGCATCTGCCCGGTCAGAGTCGATAGCAGTTCGTAATTCGCAATGGCTTGCGCTGAACCCATTTGCCTAGGCTGTTGTGTAGGCTCGTTGCGCATTGGCTGCGCGACCGGACTGTGACCCAGATTGCATGATTCTGGGACGTATGGCGTCCCAAGCGCCCGCCAGTTCCGTCAGCAGGCGCTCCACTTCATCCAGAGCAGCCACGTCATTCTTCAAGTTGGCATCAACCAGACGCATAACCATGTAGTCGTATAACGAAGACAGGTTCAGCGCCAGGTCACCGCCGACATTCTTATCCAGGCTGGCATTCAGCCCTTCGCCGATGATGGAAATGGCCTTCGAAATGGACTTGCCCTTGGCTGCCGTCTGCTTGCGAGACATTTCACTTTTCGCATGGGCAATTGCCAGCAGCGCACCTTGAAACAGCAACGAAATAAGCATGTGCGGATCGGCACCCATTACGCTGGATTCCACGCCGACTTTGTTATAGGCATTGATCGCGGCTTTTGTATTCATGATGGTGCCTATTTGGATGAGGTGGAGAACTGCTGCGTCAGATAAGCGCTGGTGTTATCCATGCTGGCGAGCAAGCTGTTGAGACGACTATAGGTCGTGGTGTATTGTTTCTGGAGAAACGTCATCCGGACTTCCAGTTTGCTGATCCTGGCGTTGTACTCTGTAATGGATGTGTTGAGGCTAGTGGTGCGAGCGTCAATCAGGCCGCCGGTTTGAACGACGGAGGTGGCCCACGTATCCAGCCGGGTGGCGAAACCCGTTGCGGAAGAGAACAAATTGGTAACGTCGGCGAAATCGTTCGACATGGCGGTGGTGAGCTTGCTGCTGTCCAGCTTCAGCGTGCCGTCTGCCTGGGTGGAACAGCCGACTTGAGAGAGCGTGGTCAGTGTGCCGCCGCTCGCGCCCGTCAAAAAGATGCCGCGCAATTGATCCAGCATGATGCGTACCGTGCCGTCACCCGCCAGAACCGGGGCCGCCGTGGTGGCGTTTCCGTAGGCGGAGCGGGACTTGAGCTGGCTGGTCAGGGCATTGTATGCATCGACAAATCCCGCTGCGGCCGTTCTGGTCGCGCTGGTGTCACGCGCCACCGTCAGGGTGGCCGGTGTAGCTTCCTTGCTCAAGGTGAGCGTGACACCGTCAATGGCATCGGTGATGGTGTTGGAAGACTTGATAATCTGGATGCCGTTAATCGTAAAGTCGGCATTCGCGGCGGCAACTGTTTGCGCCAGGGGGACGGCCGGCGCAGGGGCCGGGGCGTTCTCGGTAGGGTTGTATGCCAACAGGTTGTTTATGTCGGCGTCCCCTCCCGTCAAGACGGTGATCTTGTTGATGGCGTTGCTCAGCCCCGTGCTGTTCGAGGACAGGGCGAGACGATAGGGCGTGCCACCACCAGCGTTGATGATGGTCGCCGTCACGCCGATATTGGCGGCATTGATCGCGGTGCGTATGTCCTGCAGCGTAGCGCCTGCGGCGATCGCTATGTCTGTGTCGGTGGTGCCGACCGTGATCCTGACGGTTGACACTCCAGCGCCTATGGGTGCGGTATCGCTTAGTTGGCCGGCAGCCGCCAGCTTGCTCGCTTTCGCCAGCGTGGTGACGTTGATCGAATAACTGCCTGCTGCCGCCGTGCTGGCGGCAGAGGCCGAAAAAACGCTGGTATCGGAGGCAGTCGCGCTGAATCCGCTCAAACTGGTTTTCAAACCCTGTACGGCGGTTTGAAAACCAGAGGCTAATCCCTTGAGCGTGCCGAAGGATGAGATCTTGGACTGATAGCTTGTTACCTTGGTGTTGAGCTTGTCGATAGGCTGACGCTCAATCGCCATCAACTGCGAAACGAGAGACTGGACATCCAGAGTGCCGCCGTTCGACGACGCTGGGGTGGTAGTTGCCATGGTCTTGCCTCTTGAACTAAGCCTCTTGTTTCAGCAATACGCCTCGTTGCAGATATTCGTCGATCGATTGCGCAATCGCCAGCACCTCTCTCGAGGGAATCTGACGAATCAACTCGCCGGTCTGTGCGTCCATTACCTGGACAACTGCCTTCTTGGTGCTCGGGTCCACGCTGAACTCGAGGTTCCGGCCAGACAACTGCATTGCCCGGTTCAGAGCACCTACAGCGCTTTGCAACTGCTGCGCAGAAGGCTCCTGCGGGGCCGCTTGTCTTGCGCCGCCGCTAACGACTTTTGGCACATCATCACTGACGGGCTTGGCAACCCGTGCAGCCAGATTTGTGCCTGAATTCTGGACGATCATCACCGATCTCCTCTACTGCTGGAAATGCCCAACCGGTTGTCCGGTCGGGCATTTACCATGTTAGCTACTTAACGCAACAAAGTCAGCACCGAGTTCGGCGTCTGGTTGGCTTGTGCCAGGACTGCCGTTCCGGCTTGTTGCAGAATCGTGTTGCGGGTCATGTTGGTACTTTCCGCCGCGTAGTCGGTATCCATGATTCGGCTGTAGGCGGCCGAGAGGTTCACCGCGGCGACCTGCAAGCTGGCGACGGAAGAGGCCAGAGCCGACATGTCTGCGCCGAAGCTGGTGCGAGACGTCGTGACATTAGCGAGATTGGCAGCGACGTCAGCAATGGTGTTGCCAAGGGTTGGCTTGGTGCCGTAAGGCGTCGTCGGGCCCCCGGTAATCCCAACAGAGTTGACAACCAGCGCATTGATACGGGTGTTTTCAGCGATGAGCGCATTGGACCCAGATAGCCGTCGGCGGTTTGCGCCAGCGAAATGCCGTCATTCGAGTTTCGAATGGTCGCGTTCGTCGAGCGGATCCGTGTGTCATAGCCGGTCGCAATGGCCAAGCCTGACGCGTCATCCTTGGCACTATTGATGCGCAGGCCTGAAGACAGGCGTTGCTGGGCAGTTTGCAGGTCAATAGCTGATTTGTTCAGGGCTGAGCCGGCGAACAGTGCCGCTACGTTGGTGTTGATTACTTGTGCCATGATGATTCTCCTAAATGGCTGACTTGGATAACCATGTCAGCCTTGATTCAGATTGCTGACTGCTTAACGCAGCAAAGTCAGCACCGAGTTCGGCGTCTGGTTGGCTTGCGCCAGGACCGCCGTTCCCGCCTGTTGCAGAATCGTGTTGCGCGTCATGTTGGTGCTTTCCGCGGCGTAGTCTGTATCCATGATTCGGCTGTAGGCAGCCGACAGGTTCACCGCTGCGACCTGCAAACTGGCGACGGAAGAGGCCAGTGCTGACATGTCTGCGCCGAAGCTGGTGCGAGACGTCGTGACATTAGCGAGATTGGTAGCGATGTCAGCAATGGTCGCGCCAAGGCTTGGCTTGACGCCGTAAGCCGCAGTCGGGCCCCCGGTAATCGCAACAGAGTTGATCACCAGCGCATTGATACGGGTGTTTTCAGCGATCAGAGCGTTAGTCTCTGCATTGCCTGCGGGGGTGGTCGCCACGACTTCGGCCATGCGCTGGAGGTTCTCCGTGATCTGACCCAGATAGCCGTCGGCGGTTTGCGCCAACGAAATGCCGTCATTCGAGTTGCGAATGGTCGCGTTCGTGGAGCGGATCCGAGTGTCGTAACCGGTCGCAATGGCCAGGCCGGACGCGTCATCCTTGGCGCTGTTGATGCGCAGACCGGAGGACAGGCGCTGCTGTGCCGTTTGCAGGGAAATCGCTGATTTGTTCAGTGCTGAGCCTGCGAACAGGGCTGCAACGTTGGTGTTGATGACTTGTGCCATGATGAATCTCCTCTATCGCTTACTAAGATAATGATGTCATGACTGACATCAACTTCGGCTCGCCCTTGATTTTCAGTGAGGCATCTAAACCGCCGTCGTAATCTTTATCGGTTGATCGGCTGGAAACTTTAGGGTGAAAATCAAACGTCTGATCTTGCCTGCCGCCTGAAAGCACTTTATCGGTCGCGATCAGCAAAACTTTAGCCGGAAGTTAGCGCGGCTAAATAAAAGATATATAAAGCAATGGGTTGGAGTTGTAGGCGCTTCAATTACCTGCCTCCGGCGGCGGATCAGCCTTTGCTTGCCCGGTTACTTCGAAGGATTCTGCCAGCTATCCGTCAGTGAATAGAAGAAGTCAGCCAAGTCTTCTACAGGCTTCTGATCTTCATACAAAACCGGGTTGCTTTTCAGTATTTTCACCTTGATTCGTTCTCGCAAAAGTGGGTCGCTGGCGATCTCGACTGCTTTCCGGGCATATCCCTCGGTGTTCTCGGCGATGCATTCCGTCAAGTCAAACATCTCGCAAAAATACGCTCCAACCCGTCCCCGCATAAATTCCCCTGCTCTGGTTACCAGTGGTGTGCCGGTTATTGAAGTCATGGCCACGGTTGAACCGATGCCGAAGTGGAACGGATCCAAGACAACATCGGCGGCTGCAATGGCGCTGATGAAGTCGGCTGGATCCTTCAGCCAGGGCAAAAAGACGATTCGCGGCCTAAGCTCTGCCGGAATAGTGCTCTCGAAGCGTTTCAGCAGGGCTGTCTTCCACCAT
>JAPLRA010000020.1 GCA_026399445.1 Sulfuritalea sp. | reverse complement strand
TCGATGCGGCCGATAGCGGCGCCGCTCCGACCACGGAACATACCGACGCGTCGGCGACGAGGCAGAAATTCAGGAAAAAGTTGCGTGAGGGCGAACTCGACGACAAGGAGATCGAGATCGAAGTCGCCGCCTCGCAGGCGCAGATGGAAATTTTCGCCCCGCCCGGAATGGAGGAACTGACATCGCAGATCCAGGGCATGTTCCAGAATATCGGCGGAGGCAAGAAGCGGCAGCGCAAAATGAAGATTCACGATGCGATGAAATCGCTGGCTGACGAAGAAGCCGCGCGCCTGATCAACGACGAGGAAGTGAAGGCGGAGGCGCTTAAGAACGTCGAACAGAACGGTATCGTCTTCCTCGACGAGATCGACAAGATCGCGTCACGCTCGGAGGCGCACGGCGCCGAAGTCTCGCGACAGGGCGTGCAGCGCGACCTCCTGCCGCTGGTCGAGGGCACCACGATGTCGACCAAGTACGGCATGATCAAGACCGACCACATCCTGTTCATCGCCAGCGGCGCGTTTCATGTGGCGAAGCCCTCCGACCTGATTCCCGAACTGCAGGGCCGCTTCCCGATCCGCGTCGAACTCGATTCGCTGTCGGTGGACGACTTCGAGCGCATCCTGACCCAGACCGATGCCTGTCTCACGCGGCAGTACCAAGCTTTGCTGGCCACCGAAGACGTCACGCTGGAGTTTGCCGCCGACGGCATCAAGCGGCTGGCCGAGATCGCTTTCCAGGTCAACGAGAAGACCGAGAACATCGGCGCCCGCCGGCTCTACACGGTGATGGAAAAACTGCTCGAAGAAATCTCCTTCGACGCCGGAAAGCGCAGCGGCGAGCGTCTGGCCATCGATGGCGCCTACGTCGACGCGAAGCTGGGCGAACTGGCGAAGAACGAAGACCTGTCGCGTTACGTGCTTTGATGTCGCCCGATAGCGGTCCGCTGCTGCGGATCGTTTCCATCGTCTTTCCGATTTTCGCCCTGGTGGCCATCGGCTGGGCCTATGCCCGCTATCGGCGCACGCGCGGCGGCCTCAACATGGCCTTTGCCAACGAACTCAACATGGATGTGTTCGTGCCCGCATTGGTGATCTCCGCAATGGTCAGCAAGTCCTTCGAACTGGCAAGCTATCAGTGGCTGGCCGTGGGGGCGGTGCTGGTCATGCTCGGCAGCGGATTACTGGCCTGGGGCCTCGCGATCCTGCTGCGCGAGCAGCCCAAGACCTTTGTGCCACCGGTGATGTTCGTCAATGCCGGCAACATGGGCTTGCCGCTGATGGTGCTGGCCTTCGGCGAGGACGCGCTGCCGGCCGCGGTGGTCTTGTTCTTCGTCGAGAACACGCTGCACTACACGCTCGGCACATGGCTGCTTGATCATCGGGCGCGGCTGTGGAACCTGTGGCGAAACCCCGTGATTGCTGCGTCTCTGCTGGGCATCGGACTCAGCGTGGCGAAGATAGAGTTGTGGCATCCGCTTTACCTCGCCATCAAGCTGCTGGGTGAAGTCGCGGTGCCCTTGCTGCTGTTTTCGCTTGGCGTGCGTCTGGCGGTCTCGTCGCTTTCCGACCTGCGGGTGGGCATCATCGGTGCAATCGCGTCACCGCTGATCGGCATGGCGCTGGCGGCGCTGGCCATTCCGGCGTTCGGCCTTACCGGCCGCGATGCCGACATGCTGCTGATCTTCGGCGCCCTGCCGCCGGCCGTGCTGAACTTCGTGTTTGCGGAGCGTTATCAGCAGGAACCGGCCAAGGTGGCCTCGATGGTCATGCTCGGCAACCTCGGCGCGCTGGTGTTCATTCCGATTGCATTGGTACTTACCCTCAAGTAGCCAGGGCGACCTCGTCAACGTCCTATTTCACCGCAGGTGCAACCGGCGCCGCGGAAGATGCGGGCGTCACATCCGTAAGAAACGACTCCGCTCCCTCGCGCCATACGGATAGCGAAAACTCCCCGGGCTTGTCGACAGCCGCAAGCCAGCCGGCAACCTTGCCGCGATTGTTCCGACGGGCCACCTTGCTTCGCTGGCGACCATTCCCATGGTGTGGAAATGGGCTTCGCGGCAGGTCGCCGTTGCGCCGGCGCCGACTCTGCTGCTGCGAGCATGTTGGCAGATGGCCAATCTTCGATCCGATGGACGTCCCTTCCTTCACGTCGAAAATTTCGATACCATGAATACCAGACCATCGAACGGTGCATCATCATGGATCTCACCAGAAGGGATTTTCTGGCTATGGCCGGCCGCTCCGCCCTGGCGGGTTCGGCGTTGGGGCTGCTGGGCGGCCCGGTTCGGGCAGCCGCAAAGGAGCGGGTGGCTATCGCCGTGCCGGGGCCGGGAAACCTGCTGTTCCTGCCTATCACGCTGGCCGACAAAATTGGCGCCGACGAGGCCGAAGGGCTGGACTTGGACATCCGCTACATCGGCGGCGGGCCGCAGGCTTACCGTGACATGCTGGAGCGCAATAGCGACTTCTCAGCCGGCGGCATGGCTGCTCTGGCCCTGCAGAAACTCAGCGGCAAGCCGGTGGTCTGCATTGCCCCGATGACGCGAGTGCCGGCCTACGCCCTGCTGGTGCGCAACAGCCTCAAGGGCAAGGTCAAGAGCATTTCCGATCTCGCCGGCAAGGTGATAGGAGTCAAGGGTCATGTGCCCGGCGGGCGCTCGACCTCCCAGCTATTCACCGAACATGTGTTGATGCGTTCGGGTGTCGGCCCGGATCGGGTCAATTACGTTTCGGTCGGGCAAGCCTATGACAACCAGCATGCCGCGCTCGCCACCGGGACGGTCGACGCCATCATGGGCGACGAGCCCTTCGCCACCCGCCTGGTCAAGCAGAAGGCGGCCTATGTGCTCGCCGACTACCACGATCTCGAGACCACCCGCAGGATGATGGGAGGGCTGTTCCTCAACGGCCAGGTGGCGACCCGTGAAGATTTCGCGAAGAACCGTCCTGACGTGGTCGAGAAGATGGTCAAGACCTTGAAGCGCACCCTGGTGTGGATCGACAAGCACAGCGCCAGGGAGATGGTCGATGCGCTGGCACTGCCAACGCCGGAGGAACGCGAGGCGCTGCATGAGGTGCTCACGCTGCGCAAGAAAGTGTATTCGCCGGATGGGCGTTTTTCCGCCGAGCAGTTGGCTACGGTCGATCATTTTCTCCACGCGACCGAAACTTCGGACGCGGCCCGGGCATTCAGCGTCAGCAGCATCGTGCAGGACCGCTGGGCAGGCAAGGCGCTCTGAGGGCTCGAGTCACACCCATGCCGACGCTATCCGAGAATCCCGTGCCGGACGTTGCGGCGCCGCCATCCGGCGCAAACGCCGGAAGCCTGCAGCGGCAACTCACGCGCCGATTCATCGTGGTGTTCGTGCTGGTGGCGCTGCTCGGCAGCCTGGCGGCGCTGGGCAGCTACCGGGCCATCATCGGGCGCGCGCAACACAATGCGGCAAACGACACCGCGCAGCACATCGAAAAAAACTACGCGTCCATGCAGGACGACTGGCAGCGCAATGCCGACGAGGTCAAGGCGCAGATCGACTTCATGCGCATTTTTGCCGATGGCGGCGCCGACAGCTGGCTGCGCCTGCGTGCCTACTTCGCTGCGCTTGAGGGCAAGGTGGGCAAGTTCCCTGCCGGTGTGGTAATGCCGGGCAAGGGTGGTCCGCTATTTCGTTTCGGCAGTGGCGCCGGCGACTCGTTGAGCAGGGTGCTGGAAGGCAAGGGGGCGCAACCGGGCTGGCACTATGACAGCGAGCATGGCATCGCCTACGCACTGAAGAGTGTTCCATTGTGGCTGGGCGCGCAGGGCAATGGCCGCATGGTGCTGATGCAACCGGTGGATGCCGCTGTCCTGCGCACGCTGGCACCGCTGGATGTGAGTTTGGCGCTGGTGATGGGCGGCCGGGTACTGGCGAGTTCGGAAGGATCGGAAGAAGTCGGCAAGCCGCTGGATTCCTCCTTTAGCGGCCCCCTGATGGTGGGCGGTCTTGCGGTCGAGCAGAGGGTCGTCGCGGCTTTTGGCGGCGACTCCGCGGCACCATTGCTGGTAATGCGGCAGACCCTGCGCGACCCCTTGTCTACACAGCTCATCCTGCTGTCGTCGCTGGCTTCGCTGGCCTTGCTGGCACTGATCTTGTGGCTCGTCGTTGGTCGCTGGACCCAGCGCTTGGCCGGGCGCATATTGAATCTGTCCAACGCGGTGGGACAGTTCGCGCGCCATCATCAATTGACGCAGAAAGTGCAGCAGGGGCTAGAGAATGCTACCGGTGAGCCTGACGAAATATCCGAGGTAGCCGAATCCAGCCATGACCTTATGCAAAGCGTAGTGGCCTACGTCGAAGAGCACCTGGCTTACGTTCAGACGCTGGATATTCTGGAAGAGGGCGTGGTGGAACTCGATCGGGAAGGACGCTTTGTGCGCGCCAGTCCGGGCTGGGCAAAGCTCTCGGGCAACGCCGGCAGCAGCGAAGGGCTGATCTTCGACAGTATTCACCCGGACGATGTGAAGGCGTTGAAGGGTCAGTTCGCCTTTCTGTTTTCGGGCAAGAAGACCAACGCGACGGGGCGCCTGCGCCTCAAGCGGACGGATGCAACCGAGGAGATCTGGATCGAGTACCGTTTCGTACCCGGTGTCGCGGGTCCGGACGGCATCGCAGGGGTCCGCGGCGTGCTGCGCGACATCACACAGAGCTATCTGCTGGAAAAGCACATCAGCCACATGGCCCTGCATGATGCGCTCACCGGCCTTCCCAACCGGGTCCTGCTGGAAGACCGTACCAAGATCGCCCTGCGCATGGCAGACCGCAGCTCCCACAAGGTCGCCGTGGGCTTCATCGACCTTGATCATTTCAAGGATATCAATGACCACTTCGGCCACTCGGCGGGCGATCAGGTGCTGGTCAGTCTGGCAGGATCCCTGCGCCAGTGCCTGCGCTCGGGAGACACGCTGGCACGCTGGGGCGGTGACGAATTCGTGGTGCTGCTTTCCGATGTCTCGGACATCGAGGGCGCGCGCGAAGCCGCTGCGAAACTGATCACCGCCTGCGAAAAGCCGATCGTGATTGACGGTACCGACTTCAATGTCACCTTCAGCATGGGAGTGGCCGTCTACCCCGATGACGCAAATACCACTGAAACATTGCTATCCCAGGCGGATCGGGCGATGTTCTTCGCCAAGGACCTGGGACGCAACAACGTCCGCTTCTTTTCCGACGTGCTGCGCAAGGACGATGATCGCCGCGCCCTCTACATCCAGAACCGGCTGGCAGCGGCGATCAAGAACCAGGAGATACAGGCGTGGTTCCAGCCTGTGGTTGCCGCCGACGGACACGCCTTGGTGGGGTGCGAGGCGCTGGCGCGCTGGCACGACGAGACCTACGGCTGGGTCTCGCCGGCGACCTTCATCCCCATGGCGGAAAACCTCGGGCTGATCAACGAGCTCGGCATGCTGGTGTGGCGCCAAGCGCTCGAGAGCTTGCGGCGCTGGCGCGGGATGGGCATGGATCTGCACATGGCTGTGAACGTTTCGCGGCGGCAGCTGTTCACCGCCAACTTCACCGCAGAGATGCTGGCAGACCTGGAGCGTCATGACGTACCGGTCAAGTGTCTTGAACTGGAGATCACGGAAAGCGTGGCGATGGAGGATGCCCAGCACACCCTGACTCGCCTGCAGGAACTGGTGGGCGCCGGGTTCGGTATCGCCATCGACGATTTTGGCACCGGCTACTCGTCGCTGTCCCAGTTGCACAACATGCCTGCCACCAAGCTCAAGATCGACATTTCGTTTGTGCGCCGGATTCATACGGCACAGGGCGCCCAGTTGGTTACCGCCATTGTGCAGATGGCGCGGGCCTTCAAGCTGAAGACGGTAGCGGAGGGCGTCGAAGACGAGGAAACTGCGTTGGCGCTGCAACGCCTGGGCGTCGCGCTGCTGCAGGGTTACCACT
>JAPLRA010000345.1 GCA_026399445.1 Sulfuritalea sp. | reverse complement strand
GCTGATGATGGAGGACATCACCCGCGAGAAGCGTCTGCGCAACACCATGTCGCGCTACATGAGCAAGACGGTGGTGGACCAGTTGCTGGAGAGCGGCGAGACCGTCCTCGGCGGTACCGGCCGAGACGTCAGTGTGCTGTTCTCGGATATCCGCGGCTTCACCTCGATTTCAGAACGCCTCGGCGCCAAGGAAACGGTCGCCCTGCTCAACGAATACTTCACCGACATGGTGGATATCGTCTTCGCCCACAACGGCGTGCTCGACAAGTACATCGGCGACATGATCATGGCCGTGTTCGGTTCGGTCATGCAAAGCAAGGACGACGCGAGCAACGCGGTCATGGTCGGCAACCGGATGATCACCGGCCTTCACCAGCTGAACCTGCGCCGCGCGGCGCGCGGCGGCGAGCCGATCCGGATCGGGGTCGGCATCAGCACCGGCAACGTGGTCGCGGGAAACATCGGCTCGCTGAAGCGCATGGAGTACACCGTGATCGGCGACCGGGTGAACCTTGCTGAGCGGCTGGAAAGCGCGAACAAGTTTTACGGCACCTCGATCCTGATTTGCGACTCGACGTATGCTGCCGTCAAGGAGTGCGAGCCGACCCGCGAAATCGACCTGATCCGGGTGCGCGGGCGAGAAATGCCGGTGGCCATCTACGAGGCGCTGGGGCATCACACCAACGACAGCTTTCCGCAGCTCGCCGACGTTCTGGGGGCGTTCAGCGAAGGCTTGGTGCTCTATCGCCAGCGCAACTGGGCCGGTGCCGAGCGCTGCTTCCTCCGGGGGCTGGCCGCCAACCCCGCCGATGGTCCGTCGCGAATCTATCTGGAACGCTGCGGAATCTACCGCGACGCACCGCCACCCCGGGAATGGGACGGCGTATGGACCATGCCGGGCAAATAGCACCCGGCATCCGCCAGGCCGACTCAGACCGGAGACCGGCGTACCGCGCGATCCCGACCGGAATGGACGCTAAGGAGCCTTGAGTGGCGGCGGACTCACCTTGCGGCCCATAGTCAGCACGGTCAACACCGCCAGCACTTGCAGCAGCGCCACGCCGGGCAGCACACCATTGCGGCCGCCGGCGTCCAGCAGCGCACCAAAGGCCAGCGGCCCCAGGGCCAGGCCGACATCCAGCCCGGAATAGACAAAACCATAGACCCGGCCAAACGCCGGCGACGCGTTGCCGCCGGCAATCGAATCGGTAGCCACGCGACGCACCAGCAGATCGCGCGAAGGGCCGGCGAGACCTACACCGATGCCGATGCCGACCATGAGCGGAATGACGCTCCATGCCGGAGGCAGGCCGCTGGCCAGCGTGGAGGCGAAGATCGCGGCAGCGATCAAAGCGGCGCCTACCGTGCGGTCATGCGCATGCACGCGCACGGCGACGAAGCCGCCGACTACCATGCCCGCCGCCGAGCCCAGCAAATAGCCCGTCAGCGCCGCCACACCGGCCGCCGCCGACAGTCCGTAGAGACCCCCCAGCACCGGCGCGGAAAAACTCTGCAAGCCGCCGAAGGCCGCCGTGATCAGCAGAAAGAAAGTGAAGGCCAGCCAGATCGCGGGAGCGCCCAGGAATGCAAAGGTCGTCCCCGTCGCCGTAACGCCAGCGCCGACTTTCGCCACGTCATCATCCAGCAGCGACCTCGCCATCTGCAGCGCCGCCACGGAACACAAGGCCACCAGGGCTGCCGCGACGCCTGCGACACGCCAACCGGCCCACGCCAATGCCATGCCCGAGATCGTTGCGCCGATGGCCCAGCCGAGATTGCCCGACAGCCCGTGCACCGAAAACGCATAGCCGAGACGCGCCGGCGACACCTTCTTGTTGAGCAAGGAGAAATCCGCCGGATGGAATACCGAATTGCCCATGCCGGCGAGCGCCACCGCCAGCAGCAGCATCGAATAGTTGACGGCAACCGAGAGCGCAATGCCGGAGGCGGCGAGCAGGCTGACGCCGGCCATCAGAACCCGCCGCGCCCCATAGCGGTCGACCACGATGCCGGCAAAGGCCTGGCCCACGCCGGAGATGGCGAAGAATACGGTCATCAGGAAACCCGCCTCGGTGTAGCCGAAACCGAAGTCCGGCATCAGGAGCGGGAACAGCGGAGGTAACAAAAGGTGAAACAAATGCGAGGTGGCGTGGGCGATGCCGACCAGCGCAATCACCGCGGCATCGGCACGAACAGAGGCTTTCGGAGTCATTGCTCGATGCTAACCGAAATCCGCGGCTGAAATATCTGCTGACACTCCTTAACAGACGAGTGCAAAAGCCCTGTCCAAGATGCGGGTCATGGGCAGCGCCGGTGCGCCACCCGACAACCAGAGGAGATCATCATGAAGGCAAAAACCCTGCAACTCGGCATGCTCGCCACCGCGCTGCTCGCCCTGACCGCCATCACGACGCCGGCCCGTGCCGAGACCGAAGGCGAACGCAACGCCCGTCCCGAATGGCGTCAGGACAACCGCGAAATCCGCCGCGACAATCGCGAGATCCGACAGGATGTCCGCGAGATCCAGCAGGACAGGCAGGAACTGCGCGGCGACTACCAGAAACTGGCCAAGGACCGCGCCGACTACCAGCGCGAAAAAGCCGAAGGCGACGTCGCCGGCATGCGCCGTGAGCGCATGGAAATTCGCAACGACAAGCGGGAAATTGGCCGCGATCAGGCCGAACTCCGTCGCGACCAGAATGAGCTGCGCCACGATGTGCGCGAACGCCGGCAGGATGGCCGTGAGAACCGTAGCGAAAACCGCCGGAACCCGCACTCCGGACAATCGAACCATGCAAACAGCGGCTCATGGGGAGAACACCGCCAGGATATGCGTCAAGCCCGCAACGATATCCGTCAGGAACATCAGGGCACGCCGGCGGGTTCACCGGCCAACCCGGCGCAGCACGTCAATTGGCAAGCGCCGAATCCGCAGCAAGGCGGCCAGGCACCCAACAATGCACAAGTCCGCGGTTCAAGCCAGAACAACGGCAATCACACCGGCTGGACGCAAGGCCGCGGCAACGCCCGCCGCGGCTAAGAGGCAAAGGCCGGATCAGCCCTTCGTAAAGCTGATCTGGCCCTTGCTGACGCCGACCTTGACGTGATCCTTCGGACCTAAACTGCCGTCGAGGATCAGCCTTGAAAGCGGGTTCTCGATGCGCTCCTGAATCGCGCGCTTCAGCGGCCGCGCTCCGAACACGGGGTCGAAGCCGGCTTCTGCCAGCATGGCCAGCGCCGCATCGGAAACCTCCAGCGTCATGTCCAGCTTCGCCATGCGCTTTTCCAGGTACTTGAGCTGGATGCGGGCAATGCCGGCAATGTTCTTTTCGTCCAGCGCGTGGAACACCACGATCTCGTCGATGCGATTGACGAACTCCGGACGGAAATGCGTCTTCACCTCGCCCATCACCGCCATCTTGACCACCTGGTAATCCGAGCCGGACATCTGCTGGATCATCTGGCTGCCCAAGTTGGAGGTCATGACGATCACGGTGTTCTTGAAATCCACGGTGCGCCCCTGGCCGTCGGTCATGCGCCCGTCGTCGAGCACCTGCAACAGCACGTTGAAAACGTCCGGGTGCGCCTTTTCCACTTCGTCGAACAGGATCACCGAGTAAGGCTTGCGCCG
>JAPLRA010000266.1 GCA_026399445.1 Sulfuritalea sp. | reverse complement strand
TTCCTCGAGTACAACAACTTCTTCCCGGCCGACCCGCTGGTGACGCCACCGCACATCGCGCCAGTGTGGTACTTCACGCCGTATTACTCGATTCTGCGTGCCGTGACCTATCCGTTGTTCGGCATCGAAGCCAAATTCTGGGGTGTCGTGGCGATGGGTGCTTCCACCCTGATCATCGCCTTGCTGCCGTGGCTGGATCGCAGCCCGGTGAAGTCGATCCGCTATCGCGGACCGCTTTACAAGGGCTTCCTGACGGCATTCATCATCTCCTTCTTTATCCTCGGCTATCTCGGCATGCTGGGCCCGACGCCGATGCGCACCATCGTCGCACAGATCTGCTCGGTGATCTACTTTGCCTTCTTCCTGTTGATGCCGATCTACAGCAGTCTCGACAAGTGCCAGCCGGAGCCGGACAGGGTGACCTCGAAATGAAGAAATTCCTTACCGCAATCCTGTGTGTGCCGCTGCTGGCGTTCGCCGCAGGCGCCGAACTGCATCTAGACCGTGCGCCGGACAAGGCGAACGACATGGCCGCCTTGCAAAACGGCGCCAAGATCTTCGTCAACTACTGCCTGAGACAATCTGATCTTCACCGGCGACAAGGTCGGCGAACCGATGAAGATCGCCATGCAGCGTGCCGACGCCAAGGTCTGGTTCGGCGCTGCGCCGCCGGACCTGACCGTCATTGCGCGGGCGCGGGCTTCGGAGTTCGGTAGCGGCGCGGACTGGCTCTACACCTATCTGCGCACGTTCTACCGTGATGAAAATCGCCCTACCGGGTGGAACAACGTGGTGTTCGAAAACGTCGGCATGCCGCACGTGCTCTGGGAGCTGCAAGGCGAGCAGGTGATGGGCGCCGACCATAAGCTGCAACTGATCAAGCCAGGAAAACTCAAACCGCAGGAGTTCGACGCCGTGGTGGGCGATCTGGTCGCCTATCTCAAGTACATGGGCGAGCCGATGGCCGAGTTCCGCAAGCAGCTTGGGGTGATTGTGCTGATTTTCCTGGCGGTACTCTTCGTCTTTGCGTATGCGCTTAAACGCGAATACTGGAAAGACATTCATTAACTCTGATACGTGAATGCATATTATGGGTCATCGAGAAATGAACGCGCCACCAGTGCGCAAAGTGGTGCGAGATGCTGACTATTCCTGGGGCACAAGCGCCATGATGAACCTGTATTCGGGCACGACGTGTCCGTTCAGCCACCGCTGCCGCATCGTCCTGTACGAGAAGCAGATGGACTTTCAGGTGATCGACGTCGATCTCTTCAACAAGCCTGAAGACATCGCCATCATCAATCCGTACAACCGCGTTCCGGTGCTGGTTGATCGCGATCTGGTGCTGTACGAGTCGAACATCATCAACGAGTACATCGATGAGCGTTTTCCGCATCCGCAGTTGATGCCACCTGATCCGCAAACGCGGGCCAAGGCGCGGCAGTTGNNGTTCAGTTACATCGATGCGCTGGAAAAAAACCTCAAGTCGGCCGATAAGTCGCGGTTGCACATTCGCGACCGGCTGGTCGAACTGGCACCGATGTTCAACAAGCAGAAGTTCCTGCTGGGCGACGACTTTTCCATGCTTGATGTGGCGATTGCGCCGCTGCTTTGGCGCCTTGACCATTACGGCATCGAGCTACCGAAGACCGCAGCTCCGCTGATGAAGTTTGCCGAGCGTATCTTCTCGCGGCAGGGCTTCATCGATGCGCTGACGCCGACAGAAAAGATGATGCGCCGCTAAAGGCGTTTCGTCCGCGTCTACCTTGATTCATCTCGGCGCAACTTCCATGCAGTCTACCAAGCCGTACCTGATCCGCGCCCTGCATGAATGGTGCGCCGATCAGGGCTTTACCCCCTATCTGACGGTTGTGGTCGATGCCACGACACGTGTGCCACGTGAATTCGTCAAGGATGGCCAGATTGTTCTCAACGTTGGACTGGAAGCCACGCATCAGTTGTTGATGGGCAACGAGGAAATCACCTTCCAGGCACGTTTTGGCGGGCGTTCTTTCCCGGTTGTGGTACCCATCGAGCGGGTAGCCGCAATCTATGCCCGGGAGAATGGCGAGGGCATGGCCTTTGAGGTCACCGAACGGACCGTGGCGGCAGCCACGGCTGATGAAGAGAATGAGCGGACCTTGCAGCAGGAAGGCGTGCCGGTTGCCGTGAGTCCGGTACCCGGACTGCCGTCTGGATCGGAGACTCCGCCATCGCCGATTTCCGACCGGCCATCCGGGCGACCTTTCCTCACCCGCGTCAAATAGCTCGCCCCGTCCCGTCGCGAAGTTTCCGGCGGCACAAAAGTCTCG
>JAPLRA010000444.1:10484-12838 GCA_026399445.1 Sulfuritalea sp. | reverse complement strand
GGAAAGATTGTTGCCGAAGGCACGCCCGACGACATGAAGAACTCGGAGGTGCCCTATGTGCATCAGTTTGTCTGGGGCGAGGCCGACGGTCCGGTCGCTTTCCAGTATCCCTCCCGTCCGTACGGTGAAGAGCTGATGGAAGGCGCGGTGCGTCGTGGATAACGGTCTGGTACGGGCGTTGCGCAGGCTGGGGCAGCAGTTCACGGGACGCATCTGGCGGCTCGGCTATGCCAGCCGCTTCTTCCTCGCCATCCTGCTGTATTCGGGCACGTCGCTGCGCCGCATCCATCTGACGATCCGGGAAATCTACTTCACCGGCGTACTGAGCCTGATCATAATTCTGGTCTCGGGCCTGTTTGTCGGCATGGTGCTTGGCTTGCAGGGCTATGACACCTTGGCGCACTACGGCTCGACCGAGGCTCTGGGTGTTCTGGTCTCAGTGTCCCTGGTGCGCGAACTGGGGCCGGTGGTTGCCGCCCTGCTGTTTGCCAGTCGCGCCGGCTCGGCAATTACTGCTGAAATTGGCATGATGAAAGCGACCGGACCGTCGGCCTCGCCCCAGACAAACTGATGCACATAGGGCACCTCCGAGTTCTTCATGTCGTCGGGCGTGCCTTCGGCAACAATCTTTCCCTCTGACACGAAATAGACATAGTCGACAATTTTCAATGACTCCTGTACGTCATGGGTGACCACAATCGAACTGGCGCCCAGCGCGTCCGTCAGCTTGCGAATCAGCTCGCCGACGATGGACAGTGAAATCGGATCGAGGCCGGCGAAAGGCTCGTCGTACATGATCAGCATCGGATCCAGGGCAATCGCGCGCGCCAGAGCGACCCGGCGCGCCATGCCTCCGGAAAGCTCTGCCGGCATCAGGCCATGAGCGCCGCGTAGTCCCACCGCATGCAGTTTCATCATGACCAGATCGCGAATCAGGGCTTCCGGCAGATCGGTGTGCTCACGCATCTGAAAAGCAATGTTGTCATACACCGACATGTCGGTAAACAGCGCGCCAAACTGGAACAACATGCCCATGCGGCGGCGCAGGGCGTACAAACCATCCGAGTCAAGCTCATGCACCACCTGCCCGCCGACCTTCACCTCACCCGAGGTCGGCTTCAACTGACCGCCGATCAGGCGCAGGGTGGTGGTCTTGCCGCAGCCAGAACTCCCCATCACCGCGACAACCTTGCCACGCGGAATCGTCATGTTGATTCCGGTAAGAACCGGCCGATTGTCGTAGGTGAAGTTCAGATCGCGGATTTCGACGAGGGATTCCAGGGGCATGTTCACACCGGGAACCCCGGCCAATTTCACAGCCGGTGATTTTAGCAGACTCGGATCACTCAACGAGCAGCCTCAGCCAGCGAAGAACGGGGTAAACGCCATCCACAACCAAAATAGGCTGATCCCACTTTCCGCTATGATGCCAACGTCAGCTCAACTTCCCCTTGCCTCGCTCAATCCTTGACCGCACCCAACAGCAAAACCGAGTTGCTGATTGTCGACGATGACCCTCTGATCGCCGACGCGTTGGGCTATTTTCTCGGCCGTGACTATTCTGTAAGTACCGCATCAACACGGGCCGAAGCCATCGAGTTGTTGCGCGGCGGCAAGACTGCCCCGGCTCTGGCACTGATTGATCTTGGCCTGCCGCCCACGCCCCATCGCCCGGATGAAGGCTTCGCCCTGATCGCGGACATTCTCGCGCACGCACCGGGAACCCGGATCGTGGTGCTTTCCGGCCAAAGCGACGAACTCAACGCACGCCACGCACGCGCTCTCGGGGCAACCGAATTCGTGGCGAAGCCTGCGGACCCCGAATACCTGCGGAACCTCATCCGCCGGGTGTTGTCTTTTAGAGACACATCGACAGAGATCGATGACGGTCTCATCGGCGAAAGCGCTCCTTTGCAAAAGTTGCGAGCCCAACTCAGGCAGTTCGCACATTCGCCCTTTCCGGTGTTGATCGAAGGCGAGTCTGGTAGCGGCAAAGAGCTTGCGGCCGCTGCCCTGCACCGGTTGTCCGAGCGCGCCGCCAAGCCATATCTGGCACTCAACTGCGCCGCGATCTCGCCCAGCCTGGTGGAGGCCACGCTATTTGGTCCTAGCAAGGGGGCGTTCACCGGTGCCAGCGGCCCGCGTGCCGGCTATTTCGAGGACGCGTCGGACGGTACGCTGTTTCTCGACGAAATCGGAGAGCTCCCCCTCGAACTCCAGCCAAAGCTCTTGCGTGTGCTTGAAAACGGCGAATTCCAGCGCATTGGCGAGACCCAGGCGCGCCGCTCGTCCGCGCGCATCGTCACCGCCACCAACCGGGATTTGAAAAAAGAGGTTCGCGAAGGACGCTTCCG
>JAPLRA010000444.1:0-10464 GCA_026399445.1 Sulfuritalea sp. | reverse complement strand
CGTCACCGCCACCAACCGGGATTTGAAAAAAGAGGTTCGCGAAGGACGCTTCCGCGCCGACCTGTACCACCGGCTTTCGGTATTCACTGTCGCCATACCGCCACTGCGCGATCTCGGCAACGACCGCATCCGCCTTCTTGAACACTTCCGCGCCGTGTACTCGGCACAGGCCGATTTGCCACCGTTCCAACTTGCCGAAGAGGCCAAGGAACGGCTGCTGGCCTATCGCTTCCCGGGCAACGTACGCGAATTGCGCAATATCGCGATCCGTCTGACCACCAAGCACGCCGGAAAGATGGTCGATGTTTACGACCTTGAAGCCGAACTGGATCCGGATCCGGGCAGTGAATCGCCCGCGATCGCCGTACCGCCAGCGCCGACTCTCTCAGCCAGAGACGAACTCGTATCAATTGCCCTGAACGATATTCAAAATCGGCGCGACTTCAACCTCGACGCCACCTTGCGCCTCTGGGAAGAAGCCTACATTGAAGCCGCGCAGCAGGTCGCCCATGGCAACATGAGCCAGGCGGCGCGACTGCTCGGCGTAAACCGCACGACGCTTTACAATCGCATCGACACGCTGGCCCGGGACAAGCGCGCCAGCCCGCAATGAGCCTCCGGATTGACTGACCGACACCATGTATCTGGACCACTTCGGACTTAGCGAAGCACCCTTCCGCATCACGCCCCATACCGACTTTTTCTTTGACGGGGCCAATCGTGGGGCGACGCTTGACGCCCTGATTTACGCCGTCACCCATGACGAGGGCATCGTCAAGGTCAGCGGCGAAGTCGGCAGCGGAAAAACCATGCTCTGTCGCGTACTGATGGAACGTCTGCCGGAAACCGTCACCATCATCTATCTGGCCAATCCGTCGCTATCGCGCGACGATATTCTCTATGCCATCTCCGACGAGCTGCGTCTGGATGTGCCGGACAGCGCCCGCAACTCTGTGG
This sequence comes from Sulfuritalea sp., assembly GCA_026399445.1. Classification (GTDB taxonomy): domain Bacteria; phylum Pseudomonadota; class Gammaproteobacteria; order Burkholderiales; family Rhodocyclaceae; genus Sulfuritalea. The sequence goes on along the minus strand of JAPLRA010000444.1, from coordinate 9,507 downwards.
TCATGCGCTCCTTGCAGGAGCACCTGATCAAGTCCTTCAGTGAAGGGCGCCAGGTGGTTGTGCTGATCGACGAAGCGCATGCCATGCCGGTGGAAACGCTCGAAGAGATCCGCCTGCTGTCGAACCTTGAGACCAACCGCAACAAGCTGCTGCAACTGGTGCTCTTCGGCCAGCCCGAGCTGAACGACATTCTCGCCCGGCCGGACATGCGCCAGTTGAAGGAGCGCATCACCCACAACTTCGGCCTCGAGCCGCTGGTGCGCGACGACATCAACCATTATCTCGATTTCCGCATGCGTGCCGCCGGTTATCGTGGCCCCAGTGTGTTCTCTGGACCGGCGCTGAAAATGATCGAGCAGAGCTCGCTCGGCCTCACCCGTCGCATCAACATTCTGGCCGACAAATCCCTGCTCGCAGCCTTTTCCGCAGGCAGCCACCAAATTGGGCCGAAAGAGATAAAGGCCGCGATTCGAGACTGCGAGTTCAGCGAAGCAACATACGGGGGCAAGCCAACGAATAGAGCGCGGGCCCTCGGGATCGCCGCCTTGCTCGGCATGGTCGCTTTGGCGAGCGCCATTTGGCTGCTGACCGCATCCCGCAACGATATCGGCGCCCCGGTAGCCGTCACGGTCGCACCTTCGGCTCCAGCAGGCGCCGCCGCACCCGCTGTTGCGGCCAGCGCGCCGCCAGCCCAGGCTACAACACCGCTGGCGACATCAACGACGACTGACGCTCCATCAACGCCAACTCCCGCCGCATTGCCTGCGGTAGCAACCACGCCACCAGCGCCATCCGCCGCCGCCAGCACGCTGCCGCCTTTAACGGCAGCCCCGGCAGAGCCCGTCATCGTCGCTCCGCTACCGCCGCCCAAGGCCGGGCCCCTAACCCTTGCCAGACTTGAAGCGGGACGCACCTGGCTGGAGAAACTGCCGAACGACCGCTGGTTCATTCAGTTGTTCGCGACGGACGCCGACCGACATGGCGAAATTGAAGCCCTGCTGCGCAAACTGTCGTCCAGCGGGACCGACATGGACAGTATTCATGTGTATTACTCCGAACTTAGCGGCAAGCCGCGCTACGGCATTACGCACGGAGACTATTCAACACGGGAACAGGCCGCAACCGCAATACGCGGCCTACCCAAACCGTTACGGGCGGGCAAACCCTATCCGCGCCAGATCGTGCGTCTTCGCTAAGTCTGTTGTGAAGGTGAGAATTGAAGCAGCTCAGTCCATTAAATCATTGAGTTGCATCGTAAACATAATGTGTTATGCTAAATTCCGTCGTTAAACCATCTTATCGGGGGTTCGTTTGCGCCCACTAGTGATTCCGCCGGTCCCGGTTGCGCTGGTTGCCAGCCTTGTGCTGGCGGCATGCAACAGCAATCCGCCGCTGCCTCCGTCCGCCGGACACATACGTGCCGAAGCCGCTGTGCCGGCAAGCACGAATATCCCGGCGCCAGTAGCCACGACCGTCAGCCTTGCGCGCCCCAAAGCCGCTGCCAAGGCAGAGTCCTACTCTGTATCCGTGCGCAACATCCCGGTCCAGGATCTTCTGTTCGCCCTGTCGCGGGATGCGAAACTTAATGTTGATGTCCATCCAGGCATTAGCGGCATCGTCACCGTCAACGCCATCGACCAGACGCTGCAGCAAATCCTGACGCGCATTTCCAAGCAGGTGGATATGCGCTGGGAACTGGACGGCCCCAATCTGGTGGTGATGCCGGATTCGCCGTTCCTGCGCAACTACAGGGTGGATTACGTCAACATGTCTCGCGACGTGAGCGGCACGGTCTCGATAAACACCCAGATCGCGTCGACCAGCACCAGCGCGACCGGCAGCGCCGCGGCGGGCGGCGGTGGCAATAACTCCAATACATCCGTAAAGAGCTCCGCCAAGAACGATTTCTGGCAATCGATGGAAAAGAATCTGAAGGACATCCTGCGCGAAAGCGACAAGATCCTGCCGGAAGGATCGAGCGAAACCGTTATCGAGCGCTCGGATCAGCAAGCCACCACCGGTACCGGTGCCCAAGGCGGAACGTCGGGCAGTCGCTCGACCGCCCAGACGACCAGCCTTGCCGGCAGCCCGAATGCTGCGAACCTTCAACAGCAGGGCACCACCGTCGTCAAGCGCACCACTTTCCGCGAAGCTGCCTCGGTCATTGTGAACCCGGAAGCGGGTGTCGTGGTGGTCCGCGCTACATCCAGGCAGCATGAGAGGGTCCAGGAATACCTCGATCTGGTGCTGACCAACGCGCGACGTCAGGTCATCATCGAAGCCACGATTGCCGAGGTCAGCCTGAGCGACAACTACCAGCAGGGAATCAACTGGCAAAGCTTGCGTACCCTGCGTCCGGGCACTCCGCAAGCCGGATTTTCGGCCGCACAGAATCCGACAGGGGTTCCCGTACCGAATCCATTCACCAGTGCGTCCGGCTCCTTCGCAACAGTCAGCGGCAGCACGCCAGGCGCATTCGCATTTCTGCTCAATTACGTAGCCCCCGGACTCGGCCTCTCCTCGACGCTCAGCCTGTTGGAAACATTCGGCAAGGTCAAAGTCCTGTCCAGTCCGAAAATCAGCGTACTCAACAACCAGACTGCAATGCTCAAGGTTGTCGACAACGTGGTCTACTTCCTGATCAAGAACGACTCGACAACGACCACTACGGGCACGACCAACAACTTCACGTCGACGCCCCAATCGGTGTCGGTCGGACTGGTGATGAGCGTCACGCCGCAAATCAGCGAGAACGGCAGCATTCTGCTGAACGTGCGCCCCACCATCTCCAGCCTCAAGGGGGCAGGAAAAACCGATCCAACCCCGGGATTGGCGGTGGCCAACGTCGTTCCCGAAATTCAGACGCGCGAAATGGAGTCCATGCTTCGCCTCTCGGATGGCGAGGTGGCCGTGATGGGCGGGCTGATGGAAGACCGCGTCAACTACAACACCAATGAAATCCCGGGCCTCGGTGGCATTCCGGTACTCGGCAATTTCTTCAGCAACCGCAACGACACCACGACCAAGACGGAACTGGTGATCTTCCTCAAGCCCACCATCATTCGCGATCCGAGCATCAACGGCGACTATCGCAGCTTCCGCGACCAACTGCCGAGCCGCGAGTTCTTTTCCAGCAACCCCGGTCCCGGACAAAAGCAAATCGAAACGCAGGGAGCAGGCGCTCGATGAGCCTGCTCATGGACGCCCTCAAAAAAGCTGAACTGGCAAAGCGCCAGGGTCAGAGTGAGAGTTCGGGCAACTCAACGGAAGCGCAGGCCCAGGCCGGCCTTTCGCTCGAACCCATGCCGGGCTCGAGCGGAGTTTCATCGCCAGCACCCGCCACCGAGAGTGTTTCAGGCTCCGGAACCCTGCCCCACCTGCCTTCGCATCTGGAAGAACTTGACGCGCAATTTCTTGCCGAAGCCAAGCAGGCCGCTTCCGCGCGATTGAAAGCGCCGCCCGCAGCTCCGGTGCGGGACCCGCTCGCCGATGCAGGCTTTGCAGAGACGCCAGCGCGCGGCGCGGCGCAAGCAAAGGCACGACCCGGTGCCACAAGACATGATGCTCCGCAGAACCAGGCCGCAGCCCAAAACCTGTTTTCCGCAAAGCAGGCCGACAAGCCGCCGGCGCGGAAAACCTTTGCCATTGCAATTGGCGCCCTGACTGTATTGTCCGTATGCGGCATCGGCGGCTATTTCTGGTGGCAGCTGCAGCCAAAAACGTCTCTGGTCGCCAGCCGGGCACCCATGCCACCGCCATCGGCAGCGCTCCCCGCAGTTTCGCCCGCCGCCGTACCACCAGCGCCGACTGTTGCAGCGTCGTCTGTTGCGCCGGCAGTTGCCACACCGGGTACCGCCCGGGCAACAATTCCCATGGCGGACGACAAGGACGATGACTCCGCACCGGTCGCCGCCAAGGCTTCGGCCCAGGCCCGTCGCGCTGCTTCGCCCGCCGCGTCGCCTTCCGAGTCCGAGGGCCCGATACGCGTCACCAAGGCCCCGTTAAAGGTCAATCCCGCCTTGATGCGCGGCTTCGATGCCTTCAATCGGGGTGACCTCACTCTGGCGCAGAGCGAATACGAGCACGCCCAGAAAGCGGATCCGCGCAACACTGACGCCTTGCACGGCCTGGCTGCCATTGCCGTGCGCCAAGGTCGCCTCGACCAGGCCGAAGCGCTGTATCGACGAATCGCGGAATCCGACCCGCACGACACGGTGGCCATGTCCGCCCTGATCAATATGCGTGGCCAGATTGATCCGGGCACCGCGGAAAGCCGGCTGAAGACACTGGCGGCGGATCAGCCCGAACTCGCCGCACCCCAATTTTCCCTAGGCAATCTCTATGCACGCCACGGCCGCTGGAACGAGGCTCAACAAGCCTATTTTCGAGCCTACAGCGCTGAACCGGACAATCCCGACATCATCTACAACCTCGCAATCAGCCTCGAGCACTTGCGTCAAAATAAGCTCGCCGCACAGTACTACGGACAGGCCATCGCTGCTGCACAGACCCGGACCGCCGGCTTCGACAAGGTCCAGGCAGCGACAAGACTGCGTACCCTGCAGCCTTAAGCAGGGATTGCATGCCATGGGGCTTGCCCTAGCCGGCAGATGCGGGATAATGATGCTCGTATGAATTCACCAGCCAGCCGCCGCCCCATTGGCCAGATCCTGATCACGCAAGGCGTGATCAGCGAGGATCAACTCCGCATTGCGCTGCTGGAGCAGATGAAATCCAACCAGCCGGTGGGCAAGCTGCTGGTTTCCTTGGGTTTCGTATCCGAAGCAACACTGCGCGACGCGCTCGGTGAATCCCTTGGTCAAAAAGCCGTTGATCTGGCCAATTCGATCATCGATGGAGAGGCGTTGCGTCTGGTGCCGCGCGAGCTGGCCAGGCGCCACATGTTCCTGGCGCTCAGCTACTCGCAGTCCGAGCAAAAGCTTCGGATCGCCATCGCAGATCCGAACGACATCGTCGCGCTCGACAAACTACGCACGCTGATCCATCCCGAACTGGTGATCGAAACGCTGCTTGCCGGCGAATCTGAAATCGCCCACGCCATCGATCAGTACTACGGCCATGAACTCTCGATCGACGGCATCCTGCACGAAATAGAGACCGGCGAGATCGACTATCGCAGCCTGTCTGCGTCACTCGATGAATACAGTCAGCCGGTGGTTCGCCTGGTAGATGCACTGCTCACCGACGCGGTGAAACGTGACGCGTCCGACGTGCACTTCGAACCGGAAGCCAGTTTCCTGCGTATCCGTTATCGCATCGACGGAATCCTGCGCCAGATCCGCGCCCTGCACAAATCCTACTGGGCGGCAATGGCGGTGCGCATCAAGGTGATCAGTGGCATGAACATCGCTGAAACCCGCGCCCCGCAGGACGGCCGCATCTCGCTCAACATCAGCGGGCACGCCGTCGATTTCCGGGTTGCCTCGCAACCGACCATCCACGGCGAGAATATCGTCCTGCGTATTCTCGACCGGCAAAAAGGCATTGTGCCGCTGGACCGGCTGGGATTGGATGACCACCAGATGGGGCTGATGAAGCTCATGGTGGCGCGCCCGGAAGGCATCATTCTGGTTACCGGCCCCACCGGCAGCGGCAAGACCACCACGCTCTACTCGGTGCTCAACCACATCAATGAAGAGGGCGTGAACATCATGACCCTCGAAGATCCGGTCGAGTATCCGATGGCCATGATCCGCCAGACCTCCGTGGCGGAATCCGCAAAACTCGATTTTGCCAACGGCATCCGCTCGATGATGCGCCAGGACCCGGACATTATCCTGGTCGGCGAAATCCGCGACGCCGATACCGCCGAAATGGCTTTCCGTGCGGCGATGACAGGCCATCAGGTGTATTCGACCCTGCACACGAACTCTGCGCTGGGCGCGGTACCGCGCCTGCTCGACATCGGCGTGCTGCCCGACATCATGGCCGGAAACATCATCGGCATTCTCGCCCAGCGCCTGGTGCGCCGCCTGTGCACCCATTGCCGCAAGCCCTACCCTGCCGAGGCCCACGAGTGCAAGTTGATAGGGGTCGTCAGCGGTCAGCCGGCGCCCATCCTGTATCGCGCCGCGGGCTGCGACCACTGTGAATACCAAGGCTATCGCGGCCGCATCGCCATCATGGAGATGCTGCGCATGGACAACGATCTCGACGATCTCATCAGCCGCCGCGCGCCACAGCGCGAAATTCGCAATCTCGCGATGGAGAAGGGCTTCCGCCCCCTGTCGGAAGACGGTTTGCGGCGGGTGCTCGACGGCTCGACCTCGATCGAAGAAGTGGGTCGTGTCATCGACCTGACGGAGCGGATGTAGCCGCTTCGCGGCACCGCGCATCCCCGCACGCACTCGCGCACGCATCCCGACCATGGCCCTCTATGCCTACAAGGCAATGAACAGCAACGGCAGGACAGTCACGGGCCGACTGGAAGCCATCAATCCGATTGACCTCGAAATGCGCCTGAAGCGCATGGAACTTGACTTCATCAATGGCGACACGGTGAAGCAGGGCGGCCTGATGAACCGTGCCAAGATTACCCGCCAGGAACTGATCAACTTCTGTTTTCACCTGGAGCAACTGGCACGGGCAGGCGTGTCATTGATCGAAAGCCTCACCGACTTGCGCGACACCATCGACAACCCGCGCTTTCGCGAAATAATTGCCGGCATGGTGGAAAGCATCGAGGGCGGCAAGACACTCTCGCAGGCGCTCGCCGAACATCCGCAGACGTTCGACGAAGTGATGGTCAGCCTGATTCGCGCCGGCGAGGAGACCGGCGCCTTGCCGCAAGTGCTCAACAACCTGCTTGAATCACTCAAATGGCAGGACGAGCTAGCCGCCCACACCAAGAAGCTGATCATGTATCCCGCCTTCCTCGGCACCGTCGTGGTTGCCATCACGATGTTCATGATGATCTACCTGGTACCGAAGATGGCCGGGTTCATCCGCAACATGGGACAGGAACTGCCGACGCAAACCAAGATACTGATTGCCACGTCCGAGTTCTTTGTCGGTTACTGGTATGTCGTGATCGGCTTGCCGCTCATCCTTGCGGCCGCCACCGCCTTCCTGGTCAGCACCAGCAAGGCGGCACGCTACCGCTTTGACGATGTGAAGCTGCGCCTGCCGTACATTGGGGAGATCCTGCGCAAGATCATCCTGTCCCGCTTCGCTTCGGTGTTTGCCATGATGTACACTTCGGGCATCACGATTCTCGACTCGATCAAGGCTACCGAAGACGTGGTCGGCAACCTCGTCATCAAGGAAGGACTGGAAAAGGTTGGCGAATTGATTGCCGAAGGACAAAACGTCACAGCGGCCTTTCAGAATGCCGGTATGTTTCCGCCACTGGTGCTGCGAATGTTGCGAGTGGGTGAGAGCACCGGAGCTCTGGATACGGCACTGGCCAATGTCAGTTATTTTTACAATCGCGATGTTCGCGAATCGATCGAGAAGGTACAGTCCATGATCGAACCAGTGATGACCGTGACAATCGGCCTGCTTCTGGGCTGGATCATGATGGCCGTGCTGGGTCCGATCTACGACATCATCACCAAGATGAAAACCTGATGGCCGCCAAGCGCATTCTTCTTCTCGACGGGCCCTTCCTCACGGCACACCACTGGAGTTCGGGCCGGATCAAGGTCGAAGGCGAGTTCAGTCATGAACCGGCGGGTCTGGAAGCGCTCGCCGCCTATCTGACGAAACATCGCTCCAGCCTGTTTTTTGTGCTGGCCGACATTGCCGAAGAAGGCTTCCAACTGGAAGATCTCCCCTATGTGCAGGGGGGGGATCGCGCGGCTCTGCTGCAGCGGCGCCTCAGTCAGTACTACTACAACACGCCACTTTCGGCCGCAATCTCGCTGGGTCGCGCCAAGGACGGACGACGTGACGAAAAGCTGCTGTTTGCCGCCCTCACCCGGATCGAAACGTTCACGCCCTGGCTGGATACGCTGCGCGAAGCCGAAGCAATTCTTGCCGGTGTCTATTCGGTGCCCGGTGCTGTGCGTCAGCCTGACCCGCGGCGGGGTGCGGCAGACCTTCTTCGATCAGGGCAAACTGCATTTTTCGCGGCTGTCGCAACTTGCCACCCACAGCCTCGATGAAATCGGCCGCACCTGCGCCGCCGATTCCGCCAAGATATTCCAGTACCTCGTCGCACAGCGCCAGATCCCGCGCGGCGTCGCCCTGCGCGCAGTGATCCTCGCGCACCCCGGGCAAGTGTCGGCATTGCAGGAGCTCTGCCGCAACACCAATGAACTTCATTTCGAGTTCATTGATCTTGCGGCCACTGCGCGCCAGCTTGGGCTCAAGGACACTCCCGTCGACAGCAATGCCGACAGTCTGTTCATCCACTGCCTGGCGACCAAGACGCCCGCCCAGCAGTTCGCGCCAGCAATCGACAGACGGCTCCACCAGCTCTGGCAGATCCGCTTCGCGCTGACCAGCGCAGCGTGGATCGTGCTGTCCGCCTGTCTGTTGTTTGCCGGCAAGACCGCCCTCAATCTCTATGAGCTTCACGACACGATAGACGCCACCAAGGCCCTTACCGCCGCCGACACCCAGCGCTACCGGAGCCTGCTTGAGGGACTGCCCAAGATCAGCATCACTCCTGACAACCTGCGTGCCGTGATGGGGCGCCTGGAGGCCGTGCAGAAGAACACGCCTGCGATGGATCCGATGTTGTTGCACCTGAGCCTCGCACTCAACGATATCCCCAAAATCGAACTTACCCGCCTGACCTGGAAGGCGGGCGATCGCCCCGATGCCGGCCAGAAGGGTTCCGGGGCTGCGAAGCCGGCGGCTGGCGTCGCCCTGCCGGGAACCGCCGCCACAAACGGGAACTGGACCGTGATTGAAATCCAGGCCCAGCTTCCCCTCGGCCTGGTCACCGATCAGCGGGCCCAGCTCGAGCTGATTGAAAGTTTCGCCGCCCGGCTTCGCGATCCCCAAACCGATGTCCGGGTACTTAGCCGGCCCTTTGACATCGAGTCCGACAAGCCGCTCAAGAGCACCGGCGACAGGAGCGACGCGCAGCTTGCGGATGTGCCGAAGTTCTCCTTGCGCATGGCACGCCAATTATGAGAAATGCGGCGAGAGAAGCGATGAAAGATACGGTGACGAATAGGGTGAATGCGGCATGAAGCTGGACGCCAAAGACTTCAGGCGCCTGCAATGGGCGATCGCCTTCCTGGTCATCATGGCCCTGGTGGGAGGCGGCTCCTTGTGGACCACCCAGCAGCTGAAAAAGAGCAGCGACAAGGCTTTTCAGGAAGCCACGGCAGCGCGCCGGGACATGCAAACCAAGCTGGCGCGGGCGAGCGAGGAACAACAGGAACTGCGCGACAAGATTTCGCGCTTCCAGGCGCTCAAGGACCATGGCTACATCGGTCCGGAACAACGCCTGGACTGGATAGAAGCCGTCGCCCGCATCAAGGCCGCGCGCCGCATCATCAAACTGGATTACGAATTCTCGCCGCAGCGACT
>JAPLRA010000181.1 GCA_026399445.1 Sulfuritalea sp. | reverse complement strand
TCTCACTATCACCGGCGAAACACTCAAGCGGCCACTCAGCGCGAGAGCCCTGTGCTCTTAGCGGACGCCCACGATGCGTGAGTCGTGTCGTAATCGGCGTAGTAACAGCAGATTGCTTCGTTTCGTTTTTAGCGGTCATGCGGAAGCCCATTGAAGGTTCGAGCCCGTGATGTCTGGAGAGGCTTTAAGAAGCGTCGAACCCTTTTCCACGGTCACAATGCGCGTGACGAGTCGTAGCCCTATCGCGAGCATATAACTCTATTGTCCTTGTACGGAAACTGAAACCCGGAAAACCACGGGTACATGCTATGGCGCATTGCAGTCGGTCACACTACTGCAGGCTCTGCCTATCCCTCGCGCTGACGCAGTGCACGCAGCAACACCGCAAACAACTCGTCCGGATTGAAGGGCTTGATCAGGAAGTCGTTCATCCCCGCCGGCGGTCATGGCGATGATCGGCGTGTCCCGATGCCCCGGAAGATGACGTATCTCCCGCGTCGCATCCAACCCGTTCAACTTCGGCATCTGCATGTCCATGAAGATAGCCGCGTAGTTGTTCTTCTGGACCATGGCGATGGCCGCTGCGCCATCCTCTGCCGCGTCCACGACAAGATCGACCGCTTCAAGCTGCATCAGGGCGATTTCCCGGTTAATCGGCTCGTCATCAACCACCAGAATGCGCTGACCCGCGTAGCGATGCCGAATCTCCGCTTCGGCATCGACGGCTGGTGCCGTCGCTGCAACCGCCGCCTCGCCGCTCTTCGTCAGCGGCACGGTAAACCAGAAGGTGCTGCCGACCCCCGGCGTGCTGTCAGCGCCGACTTTTCCGCCCATCAGTTCGGCCAGGCGCTTGGTGATGGCCAGCCCGAGGCCGGTGCCGCCGTACCTGCGGTTCATCGAATTGTCGGCCTGCTCGAAGGTGCTGAACAGCCGGGACAGGGCTTCGGGCGTGATGCCGATGCCGGTATCCTGTACCTCGAAGTGCACCGTCACCGAATCGGCGGTCTCCTCCAGCTTTAGGGTGCGCAACGTCACGCTGCCCGTCTCGGTGAATTTGACGGCGTTGGCGGCGTAGTTGAGCAGGGCCTGTTGCAGCCGCGTCGGGTCGCCCGCCAGGTTGTGCGGCAGGTGGTCGGTCTCGATCAGCAGGTGAATGCCCTTGGCCTTGACGCGCTCCGACAGGATGGAACTGACATTGGCCAGCAGGCTGCTGACGACGACCGGGGCTTCTTCCAGCGTGAACTTGCCGGCTTCGATCTTGGAGATGTCGAGGACGTCGTTGATGACCGACAGCAGGTGCTGGGCGGAGGCGTCGATGGTGTCGAGGCGTTTTGCCTGTTTGCTGGTCACCCCTTCGCGGCGCAGGATGTTGGCCATGCCCAGGATTCCGTTCATCGGGGTGCGGATTTCGTGGCTCATGTTGGCGAGGAAGGCGCTCTTGGCGATGTTGGCGGCTTCGGCGGAGTCCTTGGCATGCTCCAGGTCATTTGTGCGCTCCTGAATCTTCGCTTCCAGGCTTGTCTGGTAGTCCTCCAGTTGCTGTTCGACCTGTTTGCGTTCCGTGATGTCGCGCATCACGCCGGTAAAGAAATGTCCTTGCGGGACCTCCCAACGGGCCAGCGACAATTCCAGCGTGAACACGCTTCCATCCTTGCGCAATCCGAACACTTCGACGGGCCTGCCCATGATGCGGGATTCGCCTCCGGCCGACACCCGCGCGATACCCCTGAGGTGCAGATTCCGGAAGCGCTCGGGCATGAGGAGCGTCAGCGGCTGGCCAATGGCCTCGTCTGCCGTGTAGCCGAAGATGCGTTCGGCGCCCGTGTTCCATTTGATGATCATGCTTCCGCTATCGGCTGTGATGATGGCATCGTGGGCCGATTCGGACACGGCGCGGAACAGGGCCTCGCTCTCGCGGAGTTTTGCTTCCGCCAGCACTCGTTCGGTGACGTCCAGGCAATGTCCTACATAGCCGACAAACGTTCCGGTGCTGTCATAGCGCGGGGCGCCATCATCAAGCAGCCAGCGATATTCTCCGTCATGGCGGCGCAGACGGTAAATCATGCTAAACACTTCGCGTCGATCGAACGCCGTCACGTAGATGTTCAGGCAGCGCTGCAAATCATCCGGATGCACACCCTCGGCCCAGCCGTTGCCAAACTCTTGTTCTAGCGTTCTTCCGCTAAAGGCAAGCCATGGCTGGTTGAAGTAATAGCAGCTCTTGTCGAGTCCGGCCATCCAGATCAGCGCCTGGCCGTTATCGACAGCGGCCCGGTAGTGTTCTTCCTGCTCTAAAAGCGCTTCTTCGCGCTGTCTCAGGGTTTCCAGCAGACGATTGAAGCCGCCGATCAGGTCGCCGATTTCGTCCGGTCCCGTGACGGGCAGGGCTTGCAGCGGAAGATCCTTCGCCGAGATGGCGGTCAGGGTTCTCGCGGCTGCCTGCATCGGCGCGAGTTGGCGCCGCAACAGCCACCAGGTCGCAAGGCTCGCCAGCAGGGTGAGCAACAGGGTCGCGACCAGCATGCGCCGTTGCTGGGCCAAAACCGGCACAAACGCTTCGGCCGTCGGCAGTTGTACCCCCACATACCACGCTGCCAGAGGGATTCTCTTTGCTGACTGCATCACCTCCACGCCTTGTGGATTGACGAAAATGCCGGTGCCATCGTAGCCGCCAATAAAGCGATCGATCATCGGGCTTGATTCATCCGACTCTCGTGTGGGTCACGGCAGCCGGATATAGGTTGAGACCGCCGCAATGGAAATAAACGGCGATCTTGAAGTTGTTCGGATTGCGATAGCCGCAGGCGCGCTTCTGGACGGTAGCAATCTTGGAATTC
>JAPLRA010000146.1 GCA_026399445.1 Sulfuritalea sp. | reverse complement strand
TCAACAAGTTCTCCAACAACGTCATGGCGCGCCAGCTGTTCCTGACGCTGGGCATGGAAGCCGGGCGCCGCCCGGCGAGCGCCGACGATGCCGATGCGGCGATCCGTTCATGGCTCGACGCGCGCGGTCTCGGCATTCCGGAACTGGTGCTGGAAAACGGCTCCGGCCTGTCGCGCCGCGAGCGGATTTCCGCCGAAGGCCTCGGCCGTGTTTTGCAGGCGGCGTGGCGAAGTTCCGTGATGCCGGAGCTGATGGCGTCCCTACCGGTGACCGCCACCGACGGCACCATGAAGAAGCGTCTCAAGCAAAACGGCGTCGCCGGGCAGGCGCACATCAAGACCGGCTCGCTGGAAGGCGTGCGCAGCATCGCCGGCTACGTGCTGGACAAGACCGGGCGGCGCTGGATCGTGGTGTTCTTCGTCAATCACGCCAATGCCGGCGGTGCGCAGGCAGCGCAGGACGCCCTGCTGCAGTGGGTGTATGAGCGGGGCGCGGGGTGAAGCCCTCGGTGAAACGGATTGCACTGCTGGCTCCGGCTTCGGCTACATGGTGCTGCTGATCGAAGCCATACGTGCCGCCGTGGCGTGGTGGCAAGGCGAACTGGCGCAGCCGGGCTGGAGCGACATCGCGCTGATCGGCACGCTGCCGGTACTGGCCTGGATCTGGTGGCGCTACATTTCTCCCTTCGGCCAGGAATGTCCGAAATGCGCCCTCCCGCCCGAAGCCGACCAGCAGCGCTGACGCCTTGCCCTTGCGGCCGCCCGCTGGCCTACGCAGCCTGCTGCGGCAAGCTTCATGCAGGTAGCCCGGCGCCCGGCGCCGAGTCGCTGATGCGCTCGCGCTACAGCGCCTATGTGCTGGGACTGGAGGACTATCTGCTGGCCACCTGGCATGCCTCGACGCGTCCCGCCGTGCTGAGTCTCGCCGCCGAACCGCAACCGAAATGGCTGGGCCTTGAAGTCAAGACGCGGACGCAAACCGGCGACACCGCAACCGTCGAATTCGTCGCCCGCTGCAAGCTCGGCGGACGCGCACAACGGATGCACGAGATCAGCCGCTTCGTGCGCGAGGATGGCTGCTGGTACTACGTCGACGGAGTGCTTGACGGCGGAGTGCCCGCCCGCAAGACCTAGCGCGGCTTGTCTGCCGTGGCCTGGCTCGTGTAGCGCAGTTGCGTCAGATCGAAACCCTGCGTCGCGCCAGCCTTGAGGGCTTCATCGAGCAGGTCCTTCGACAGTTGCGGAGTCCGCGACAAGACCCAGAGATATTTCCGGTTGGGATTGCCGACCACTGCCCAGCGGTACCCGGGATCGAGGCCCAGCACCCAGTAGTCCGACCGAAACGGCCAGAAGAACGACACCTTGAGCCGCGCGTTGCCGCTGCCCTCCACCACCGTGGCGCTGCCCTTCGCCTGATCGAATCCGCTCTCGGTACGACAGCGATTGGTCACCGACACATCCCCTTCCGGGGTCAGCCCGTACTCGGCGGTGGTGTCGCCGATGCACTGGCGCTGGAAGAACATCGGGAAGCTGGCGATCTCGTACCACTTGCCGGCGTAGCGGGCCAGGTCGAGGACCGGCACGCTGCTCACCGGCGCCTCAGCGTGGGCCGGCATCGCCAGCAAGACGAGGAGCGCGAGCGCGATGCGCGAAAGTGCGGAACGAATCAAAGCAGTTTCTCGATGTCCTTGGCCATGTCTTCCGGCTTGTGCGCCGATGCATAGCGATCAACGACATTGCCTTCGCGGTCGACCAGGAACTTGGTGAAGTTCCACTTGATGCCTTCCGTGCCGAGCAACCCCGGCGCGCACTTCTTGAGGAAGGCGAAGATCGGATGGGTATCGTCGCCATTGACGTCGACCTTGGCGAACATCGGAAAGGTCACGTCATAGGTCAGGCTGCAAAATTCGCCGATCGCGGCTTCATCGCCCGGCTCCTGTGCGCCGAACTGGTTGCAGGGAAAACCCAGCACCACCAGACCACGCTTGCCGTATTTCTGCCAGAGCGCTTCCAGCCCGGCGTATTGCGGCGTGAAGCCGCAACCGCTGGCGGTATTGACGATCAGCAGGACCTTGCCCTTATAGTCCTTCATCGACTGCTTGCTGCCATCGATGCGGCGGGCGGACAGCTTGTAGAGCGCGCTCATCATTTCTCCATGTCGAGTTTGACCGCGTAACGCTTGAGATCGGCCAGGCGCACCACCTCGAGCGCCGCCAGTGAAGTCGATTCAAGCACCACTTGTGGCGCCATGCCGGCCTGCAGGGCCTCCTGCCAGCGCGCCGAACACAGGCACCAGCGATCACCCGGCTTCAAACCAGGAAACTCGAATTCGGGATGCGGCGTGGACAGATCGTTGCCGCGCGATTTCGAGAACGCCAGAAATCCGGCGCTGGCGACGATGCAGACGCCGTGGTTGCCAATGTCCTCTTCCGTCACCTGACAGTCGCCGGTGCGGAAAAATCCGGTCATCGGATCGGTGCTGCAGGGCTGCAGGACGCCGCCCAAAACATTCTTTGCCAGATCATGCATGTCGTTCTCCAGTCTGTTGAGATTATTGACCAAGAACACGACAACTGGTTGCAATCCTCTGGATACCGTCTGTTCCCTGTCGGTCGCAGACATAAAAATGGCCCGCGAACGGGCCATTTCCCCTTCATGGAGCGTGGGCTTACAAGCCGGCGTCGGCCCTCAATGCAGCGGCCTTGTCCGTATTTTCCCAGGTGAATTCGGGCTCATCGCGGCCGAAGTGGCCGTAGGCGGCGGTCTTCTCGTAGATTGGGCGCAGCAGGTTGAGCATCTGCACGATGCCCTTAGGCCGCAGGTCGAAATGCTTCTTCACCAGTTCGGCGATGGTCGCGTCGGGAACCTTGCCGGTACCCTGCGTGGTGACCCAGACCGAGGTCGGCTCGGCGACGCCGATGGCGTAGGAGATCTGCACCAGGCACTTGCTGGCCAGCCCGGCGGCGACAATGTTCTTCGCCACGTAGCGGCCGGCGTAGGCGGCGGAACGGTCGACCTTCGACGGGTCCTTCCCGGAAAAAGCGCCGCCGCCGTGGGGTGCCGCACCGCCGTAGGTGTCGACGATGATCTTGCGCCCGGTGAGGCCGCAATCACCCTGAGGGCCGCCGACGACGAAGCGGCCGGTGGGGTTCACCAGATACTTGATCTCGCCCTTG
This sequence comes from Sulfuritalea sp., assembly GCA_026399445.1. Lineage (GTDB taxonomy): Bacteria > Pseudomonadota > Gammaproteobacteria > Burkholderiales > Rhodocyclaceae > Sulfuritalea. The sequence continues at coordinate 209 of JAPLRA010000146.1, read as the reverse complement.
ATCAGTTCCTTGGGCAGCATCGGCTTGATGATTTCCTCGATCACCGCTTCGCGGATCTGCGGCAACTCGATGTCAGGCGCATGCTGAGTGGAGACCACCACGGTGTCGATCGAATGCGCCTTGCCGTCCTGATAGCGGATCGTCACTTGCGACTTGGCATCGGGGCGCAGCCAGGGCAGGCGGCCGTCGCGACGCAGCATCGACTGGCG
>JAPLRA010000115.1 GCA_026399445.1 Sulfuritalea sp. | reverse complement strand
CGAAGTAGTCGGCGGTTCGGGTAAAGCCGCCCAGCGCCTTGGCAATGTCCTGGGCGACGGAAGGTTTCTCGGCGATGATCAGTTGTTTCATGGTGTGGGCTTTCCCCCCGGCCTCCTTTCCGGGAAAGGGGGTGACGGAGGCTCGCTATGCTCAAAATGGAACAATTGGGCCCAAATAGGCCTGCGGAAGCGGCGCATCATAAGCGCGCCTCTCCCAATAAGGCAAGCCGGGGATTAATTCAGCAGGATGCGGGTCACGTCTTCGCCGCCGCCGAATTCCTCGTCGTCGCTGTCCTCGGCGAGCAGTTCCTCGAGGATCAGGGCATCGACTTCGTGGCGGTAACGCCAGATCACGGCGAGCACGATCACCTTGAGCCGGTCGAGGCTGACTTGAGCGTCCGGCAGGGCCAGGGCACGTTCGATGATGGCCTCGCGCAGGGGCGCATCGACGGCCTCATGCTGTTCCAGAAACGTAATGAAGCCGCGGCAGACGGCCGGCAGCCTGTCCTGCTCGTCCTCGCTGAAAATCCTTGTGGAGCTGGCGAGCGCCGGGTTGCGGCAAAGCCCGCTTTCTTCGCCGGCGAGACCGTCCAGCCAGGACAGGGCAGCACTGATGTCGTCATTGCCGAACCCCGCCGCCGACAGTTTTCTGGCCAGGACTGCAGGTTCCGGGCAGGCATCGGGCAGGTAGTTCTCGAAGAGGTAAACCAGTATGTCAATCATGAATGAAGTCTTTGGTAGAGGCCACCGGGCAATTGGGCCACGCGGCCGGCGAGTTCCATGGGCAGCAGCATGGCAAGAAGGTCGGCGGGCGTCAAGCCGCTGCGTGCAGAAAGCGTGTCGAGCGCGCAGGGGGCGTTCCCCAGAAAAGCGAGCACATGCTCTTCGCTGTCGTTTCCCGGGGCGGATGACGGGCCGGAGGCAAAAGTCGTGACCGATGATGATCCCCAGTGCAATTCTTCCAGGATGTCCTGTGCCGATTCGACCAGCTTGGCCCCCTGGCGAATCAGCTGGTGGCAGCCGCGCGACAGCGGCGAGTGGATCGATCCGGGAATGGCAAATACTTCGCGTCCGCTTTCCGCAGCCAGCCGGGCCGTGATCAGCGAGCCGCTGCGCGGCGCCGCCTCGACCACCAGGCAGCCCAGTCCGAGACCGGCGATGATGCGGTTGCGACGCGGAAAGTTGGATGCCAGCGCCGGAGTGCCGAGCGGGAACTCGCTGAGAACGATGCCTTGTTCGGCAATGCTGCGGGCCAGTGCTTCGTTGCGCGCCGGGTAGAGCCGGTCAGGGCCGGTGCCGATCACGGCCACCGTGCCCGCCGCGGTTGCCAGCGCGCCACGATGGGCGGCAGCATCGATGCCCAGCGCCAGGCCGCTGACGATGGTCAGGCCGGCCTCACCCAGCGCCTTGGCGAAGGCTTCGGCATCGCGCAGGCCCTGTGCGGTCGCGTTGCGACTGCCGACCACGGCCAGCATCGGGCGATTGAGCATTCCGGGGTTGCCCTTGGCGTAGAGCAGCACCGGCGGGTCGTCTGCCGTCAGCAGGCTTTGCGGGTAGTCGGCGTCGGCCAAAGTGAGCAGGCGATTGTCGGGCTGGGCCGCCCAGTCGAGCGCGGCCTCGATTTCGACAGTGCATTCATGGCGCAGCAGGCGCTCGGCCAGCGCCGGATCGACAATCGCCGAGAGGGCGCGCTGACTTGCCGCGAAGATTGCATGTGGCAGCCCGAAGGCTTTGAGCAGCGCACGCCGCGCTTCGCCGCCGACGCCCGGGATCAGCGTGAGACGGAGCCATGAAGCGAGTTCGCGGCGATCCGCCACCGCCGACTTAGCGCAAAATAACTCGTTCGAAGCGACTGGTAATAGTCGAGCGAAGCGAGCTGACTAGAAGCCTCCCCGTGAGGGGAGGATGGGAGGGGCGGGCCACTAATTCGCCTTTCGCGTGTTTCATCATCGACGGATGGCTCTCGCCACCATGAGCGTTACGGCGTGCGGACGGTATCGCCGACCACCACCGGATGTGTCGCGTTCATCACCAGGGCGTAGGCGACCCGGTCGAACACGCGGAACACGAACAACAGGCCATTGCGGGCATCGGGCAGTTGGTAGTCGGTCTTTTCGCCCTGGTAGCGGTTGCTCACTACGGGACCGGCCAGATCGACGGCGAGGACGTGACCGAGTTCCAGTCCATCGACCTTTCCGCGATTGAGCGTAATCACGGTTTGCGGTCCGCCAAAACTCACCCCGGAGTACATGGCGAGCACTTTGGCCTTGATCATCTTGGTGGGCGGGTGCGGGATGTAATTCACCACGTCCTGTTGCGGTGCCGCCATCAGGCGGTCGTCGGTAGCGATTTCCTGCGCCGAAGTGAGCACCAGGAAGCTCGACGGCACGCCGGCCATGGTCAGGCGCGCTGTGCCGAGAAACACGGCTTCGTGACCCAGCGTCTCGTTGGTATCGGGATCGACCAGGGCCTTGCCGGGGCGGAGCAGTTGCCAAGCCTTGTGCCGGGCGGTCACCTCGGTGGTATAGACGGTGTCGCCCGCGCCGGCAACCACGCGGTTGTTCTCCAGTGCGACGACGCGCGGTGCCGCATCCAGCCCCTTGGCATCGAGCACGCGCGGCTCGCTCAGGAAGGGTTCGATGTCCTGCGGTGAAATCGAGGGAATGCCCTTCTTCAGCGGCTCGATATATTCACGGCGTGGTTCGGTCACCGTCACCAGTTTGAGGCGCGGCTGGTTGCCGCTCTTGTCGAGCACGATGACCTGGCCGGGATAGATGCGCTGCGGGTTCTTGACCTCGTCCGCGTTCAGCTTCCACAGTTCCCCCCAGCGGTAGGGGTCCTTGAGGAATTTGGCGGCGATGCCCCACAGCGTATCGCCCGACGTCACGATATGCCGGTCGGGCGCGCCGTCGGCCAGTTCGATGGGCTTTGCCCCCTGCGCGACGGCCACAGTGGTTGAAATGCTGATGAGCAGCGCAGATATAATGCGACGCATGGCGTGATCTCCTGGCCGAGTGTCTGTGTGGATGGCGAACCACCCGCGTATCTGCCCGATTCTGCCCGACAATTCCTCCAGCATCAATTCTTTCAAGAGCGGTTTCATGGCCCTATTGCCTATTTTGCGTTACCCCGACCCTCGGCTGCACAAAAAGGCGGCCCCCGTCACCCAGGTGGATGCGCGCGTCCGTCAGCTCGCTGCCGACATGGCCGAGACCATGTACGCCGCGCCCGGCATCGGCCTCGCGGCGCCGCAGGTGGATCAGCATGTGCGCCTGATCGTGATCGACACTTCGGAAGACAAGTCGCAGTTGCAGACCTTCATCAACCCCGAGCTGCTGGAAATATCCGGTGAATGCGAAGGCGAGGAAGGCTGCCTGTCGGTGCCCGGCATCTACGAGACGGTGACGCGCGCCAGCCATGTCCGGGTGCGCGCCCTGGACCTCAATGGCCAAGCCTTCGAACTGGAGGCCGACGACCTGCTGGCGGTGTGCATCCAGCACGAAATGGATCACCTCGAAGGCAAGGTCTTCGTCGAATATCTGTCGCGTCTGAAACAGACGCGGATCAAGAGCAAACTGATCAAGCAGTCGCGCGAGACGTTCTAACGCTCATGGCCCCGAGCGCTCTCAGCAGAAGATGAAACACGCGAAAAGCCGATTAGTCGCCCGCCCCCCTTCCCCCCTCGCGGGGGGTTACCAATCGGCGCGCTGCGCGCGTTCATCACAAGGGGCTCCGAACAAGGAGTTTCACGCTAAGTGAAAATTATTTTCGCCGGCACGCCGGACTTTGCTGCACGGGCTCTGGAAGCGCTGCTGGCGGCCGGCCATGACGTGGTGCTGGTGCTGAGCCAGCCCGACCGCCCTGCCGGCCGTGGCATGGTTCTGCAGGCCTCCGCCGTCAAGAAAGTGGCGCTGGCGCAAGGCATCCCGGTGTTCCAGCCCGAGCGCCTCAAGGACCCGGCGACGCATGAGCCGATCCGCGCCGCTTGTGTCGACGGCGGCGCCGAACTGATGGTGGTGGCTGCCTACGGCCTGATCCTGCCGCAGGCCGTGCTCGACCTGCCACGCCGAGGCTGCATAAACATCCATGGCTCGCTGCTGCCGCGCTGGCGTGGCGCGGCACCGATCCATCGCGCCATCGAGGCCGGCGACGCGCAGACCGGCATCACCATCATGAGAATGGAAGCCGGGCTGGATACGGGCCCGATGCTGCTGGCGCAAGCCATCGACATCGACGCGCAGGACACCACCGGCAGCCTCCACGACCGCCTGGCGACACTCGGCGGCAAGTTGGTGGTCGACGCGCTGGCGCGCTTCGATCAGCTCGTGCCGGTGGCGCAGCCCGAAGCCGGCGTGACCTACGCCAGCAAGATCGACAAGGCCGAAGCGCGGCTTGACTGGAACCAGCCGGCGGCAATCCTCGCGTGCAAGATCCGCGCCTTCGACCCCTTTCCCGGTGCGGTGGTGATGCTGGCCGGCGAGCCGGTCAAGGCCTGGTGCGGCGAAGTTGTTGCCGCCAGCGGCCGTCCCGGGCAGGTAGTGTCCGTCGATCCCTCGGGCATCGTGGTGGCCTGCGGCGATGCCGCCTTGCGCCTCACCGAACTGCAAAAGCCCGGCGGTCGCCGTGTCACCAGCGCCGACTTTCTGAACGGTAATCCGCTGCGGCCGGATTGACAGGCCGCTGCCTTTTTCCGCCGCCACGCCACATGAGACCTGACCGACAAGGCGGACTTCCCTGGCTGGCGCTGTTGCTGTGTCTGGGCACCGGCATCACGTCCGCGGCCGAGATCAGGAATGTCGCCGCCCACCAGCAGGCCGAGCGCATGGTCGTCACCTACGATCTGGACGACGATAACCCGGCGGATGCCAAAGCCTGCGACGACGCCCCGCGGCCCGAGCTGTGCAAGGAGATGCTGGGCACATCGGTCGCGGCGCTGTTTGCGATCAATGGCCGCCTGTACCTGCACGACGCGTTGCGCCTCGAAGGCGATGTCGGCCGCAAGGTGACGCCGGGCAAGGGCCGGCGCTTTTCCTGGAATGTGCGTCAGGATTTTCCGCAAGGCATCAACGCGGAAATTCTGCTGACGGTCATGCCCAGTCCGAAGAAGCTGCGCGAGAGCGATGTCGTCTCGCTGAGCGACCAGCAGGCCGAGATATTCCGCCGCATCGACGCGGAGCGCATCGCGGTGGCGGAAGCCAACCGCCGCCTCGTTTTCAGTCCTGGCGCGCAGCGCCTGGCCGGCCGGATCGACGAGATCGTCAAGTCCGCCTACGCCACCGAGCCGGATGAAGCGCTTCTGGAAAAGTCGCGCTATTACTGCGCGCGTTTTTCCGCCGGCAATGTCGCCCGTGAAGAACTGGCGGCGCAGTGGGAAAAGCGCAAGAGCAGCCCGCCGCCATTGATATCGGAAAGCACGCAGGAGAAATACTTCAACTGCCTGCTGGGTTCGCTCGACCCGCACAGCGCCTACCTGACGCCCGAAGCCTTCAACGAGCTCAAGGTGGGAACCAAGGGCGAATTCGGCGGCCTCGGCATCGAGCTCACGTTGAAGGGCGGCGTGCCCGCCGTGGTCGCGCCGATCGAGGACACCCCGGCGTTTCGCGCCGGCATCCTCGCCGGCGACCTCATTCTGGAGATCGATGGCAAGGCGACGACGGGCATGACGCTCAACGACGCCGTCAAGCTCATGCGCGGGCAGAAGGGCACGCGCATCACGCTGACGCTCCAGCGCGAAGGACAGGCGGCGCCGCTACGCGTCGAGCTGGTGCGCGCCGTCATCATGGTGCGCAGCGTTCGCTCCCGGTCGCTCGGCGACGGCCATGGCTATATCCGCATCGTGCAGTTCCAGGAACGCACGGCGGACGACGTCGGCACAGCCCTCGCGGCGCTCAAGGCGGAAAACGGCGGCGAGTTGAAAGGACTGGTGCTCGACCTGCGCAACGATCCCGGCGGCCTGCTCAACTCCGCCATCAGCGTCGCCAGCCGCTTCATCGACACGGGGCTGATTGTTTCCACGCAAGGCCGCGAGCGCGACGCCAACCGCCAGTACCCGGCGCTGCGGATCGCCAAGGAGGCGGCCTACCCGATCGTGGTGCTGATCAACGGCGGCAGCGCCAGCGCCTCCGAAATCGTCGCCGGCGCCCTGCAGGATCACCGGCGGGCGACCATCGTCGGCGCGCAGAGCTTCGGCAAGGGCACCGTGCAGTCCATCCTGCCCATCGACCAGGCCGCGCTCAAACTGACCACCGCGGGCTATTACACCCCGAACGGAAAATCGATCCAGCAGATCGGCATCGTGCCCGACATCCTGCTCGATCAGGACGCCACCCTTGAAGAGGGCAGCGTCGCCTTTGCCCAGCGCCTGCTGCGTGAAACGTCCGCGACGCGAAACCTCGCCGTGCGCAAGGACCGGGTGGAACAACTGAAGGTCGAGGAGTTCTTCGCCCTGTACAAGAATGCGGTACGCGCCGGCGTTGCCGTGGCTTCGTCCTCTACTGCAACCAGCCTCGCCGCTGCCAGGCCGACGCCGCGTCCAGAGGCAAAGCCCGCCGCCGATCGCCTTGAGGAACACCGCGTCGCCCTGGTGATCGGCAACAGCGCCTACCCCAGCGCCGCGCTGAAGAACCCGGTGAACGATGCCCGCGCCATATCGGCAAAGTTCCGGGCGCTGGGCTTCGATGTCATCACCCGCGAAAACGTCAAGCAGAAGGACATGACGCGGGCCATCACCCAGTTTGGCGAAAAGCTGGCCCGGAGCGGCACGGTCGGCATCTTCTACTACGCCGGGCATGGCATGCAGGTGCGCGGCAAAAACTACCTGATCCCGGTCGATGCACAGATATCCTCCGAAGCCTCGGTGCGCAGCGAAGCGGTGGACGTTGATTCCCTGCTCGAGCAACTGGCCACCAGCGCGCTGGGCATCGTGATCCTCGATGCCTGCCGCAACAATCCCTTCGAGCGGCGTTTCCGCGGTTCGGCGGGCGGCCTGGCGCAGATGGACGCGCCGAAAGGCATCCTGATCGCCTACGCCACGGCGCCCGGCAAGGTCGCCTCCGACGGCGATGGCCGCAACGGCCTCTATACCCAGGAATTCCTCGGCATGCTGGACGAACCCGGCCTCAAGGTCGAAGACGTCTTCAAGCGCGTGCGCCGCCGCGTGGCCGACGCCACCGGCGACCAGCAGGTGCCCTGGGAATCGTCTTCGCTGACCGGCGATTTCTATTTTGTCCGCAGCGCGCAGGCAGCACCGGAAGGCCGCGCGCCTGAGGCCGAGCTGCTGTTCTGGCAGAGCATCCGCGAGAGCCGCGACGCCGACGACTTCAACGCCTACCTGAAGAAGTATCCCAACGGGCAGTTTGCCGACATTGCGAGGAATCGTTTGAAAGCGCTGGCGGGCGGCAAGCGGCGTTGACTCAACAGGACCCCGAACTCTGGCTGGCGCATGGCGGCCGGCAATTCGCTGTCGGACCGCATCATCGCAGTAGACTGCGGCCATGAACGACTCTCCCCATCGCTCGGCGTCGCTGGCCGAGGCCATGCTTGGCGCCGCGCAATTGATCGCCGCCGTGCTCGGCGGGCGCAATTTCGATGTCGCGCTGGCCGCCTTGCCGCTGGCCGGCGTCACGCGCGCGGCGGCGATGGATCTCGGCTATACGGCATTGCGCGCCTTCGGCCGCGGCGACTTTCTGTTGGGCCTGCTGCTGGCGAAGCCGCTCAAGGACCGGACGGCGCGTGGTCTGCTGCTGGTGGCGCTGGCGCGACTCGAGGCGCGTCCGGACGAGGCGCATACCACCGTGGATCAGGCGGTCACCGCAGCGGCGCAACTGGCGCGCGGCCAGTTCAAGGGTCTGGTCAATGGCGTGCTGCGCAGTTTCCTGCGCCGGCGCGAAGAACTGCTGGCGCTGGCCGACGCCGATCCGGTGGCGTGCTGGCAGCATCCGGCGTGGTGGATCGCGCGTTTGCAGCAGGACCATCCGGCGCAGTGGGAAAGCATCCTCGCCGCCGGCAACAGCCATCCGCCGCTGTGCCTGCGGGTCAATGTTCGCCGTACCACCAGCACCGACTTCTTGACACAGCTTGCCGCCGCTGGCATCGCGGCACGCGCCCTCGACGCGACGGCAATCCTGCTCGACAAGCCGGTGCCGGTGGAACGCATCCCGGGCTTTGGCGAAGGCTTCTGCTCGGTGCAGGACTGGGGCGCGCAGACGTCGGCCGGCCTGCTCGATGTGAAGGACGGCATGCGTGTGCTGGATGCCTGTGCGGCGCCCGGCGGCAAGGCGGCGCATCTCTTGGAAACGGCGCAGGTCGATCTGACGGCGCTCGATGCCGACGCCGTCCGTGCCGCCCGCATCACCGACAACCTGCGGCGACTGGGCTTGACGGCGAAGGTGAAAGTGGGCGATGCGCGCGAGGTTGACAGCTGGTGGGACGGCCGCCCCTACGACCGCATCCTGGCCGACGTGCCCTGTTCGGCTTCGGGCGTGGTGCGCCGCCACCCCGATGCAAAATGGCTGCGACGCGAATCGGACATCGCGGGATTTGCCGAGACCCAAAAGACCATTGTCGACGCCCTGTGGCGTACTCTCGCTCCCGGTGGCAAAATGCTCTATGCAAGCTGCTCGGTGTTTGGGGAGGAGAATGCCCGTCAGGTGGAGGCCTTCATCGGCCGCCATGTCGACGCGAGGCGCCTGCCGATACCGGGGACCGCAACCCGCGATGCACAACTGCACCATTTGCCCGATGCCGAACATGACGGCTTTTATTACGCGCTGCTGCAAAAGGATTGAGGCCGGGTTGGCGAAACGGGTTCTCGCGGTATTGTTGCTGCTGGCGGCCGTCGCCGCGCAGGCTGGCAGCATCGAGCCGACGCGCGCGGCGCTGACGCCCGGTGAGGATGGCTACGCACTGTCCGCCGAGTTTTCGCTGGATCTCGGCAACCGGCTGGAAGATGCCGTGGCGCGCGGCGTGCCGCTCTATTTCAATCTGGAGTTTGTGCTGGAGCGCCCCCGCAAGTACTGGGTCAACGAACACGTCGTCACGCGCAGCCTGACCTACCGGCTTTCCTACAGCAGCCTGACGCGCCAGTACCGACTGACCACCGGCAGCCTGCACCAGAATTTCGGCAGCCTGCAGGAGGCCCTGCGCGTGGTGGGCCGCATCGCCGCGTTGCCGGTGCTGGAAAAGGATGTCATCAAGGTCGGCGAAACCTACGAAGCGGCGGTGCGCCTGGCGCTCGATCGCAGCCAGTTGCCGAAGCCCTTCCAGGTCGATGCCATCACCGATCGCGCCCTGCAGGTGGAGGCCAAGGTATTGCGCTGGCAGTTCGTCGCGCCCGCGGTGACGCAGTGAGAGTCGCGCTTGCCGTAATCGCCGCGCTGGGCGCAATCCTGTTGTTCCTGCTGGCGTCGGCGTCGGCCAACACGGCACTGTTTGCCGAAAACTATCCGTGGCTGCTGGCGATCAACGGCATTGCCGCGGTGGCGCTGGTGGTGCTGGTCGGCCTGCAGTTGCGCCGGTTGCGCCGCGATTTCAAGAGCGGCGTGTTCGGCTCGCGGCTCAAGTCGCGCCTGCTGCTGATGTTGTCCCTGATGGCCGTTCTGCCCGGCGCGCTGGTGTATGGCGTATCGATGCAGTTCGCGGTGAAGAGCATTGATTCCTGGTTTGACGTGCGCGTCGATGCCGCGCTCGAAGGCGGCCTCAATCTGGGGCGCAGTGTGCTTGATACCTTGCAGGCCGAGCTGCTGGAGAAGGCCCGCAGCGCGGCACTGGATCTGGGCGACGATGCCTTCGTCAGTCCGAGCCGGCTGAACCGGGTGCGCGAGCAGGCCGGCGCCCAGAGCGCAACCTTGATGACGCTCTCCGGCCAGGTGCTGGGCAGCAGTTCAGGGGAGCTCGGCAGCCTGCTGCCTTCGGTCCCGGCACCCAGCCAGTTGCGCCTTGCGCGCAGCGGGCGCGGACTGGCGCTGATCGGCGATGCAGGCGATGCTGGGGGCGGCGGCCTGATGGTGCGCGCGCTGGCGCCGGTCAGCAGCAGCGGCCTCAACCTCGATCCGCGCATACTGCAATTGACGCTGGCCGTGCCGCTATCGATCGCAAAAAGCGCGGAAAGCGTCGAGGCGGCGCACCGCGACTATCAGGAATTGCAGCTCGGCCGGGTGGGCTTGAAGCGCATCTACACGCTGACCCTGACCTTGGCGCTGCTGCTGGCGCTGTTCGCCGCGATTGCCTTGGCCTTCTTTCTGGCCGAGCGACTGGCGCGGCCGTTGCTGATCCTCGCCGAAGGCACGCAGGCGGTAGCCAGCGGCGACTACACGCCGCGCGCGACGGTGGAGGCGTCCGACGAACTGGGCGTGCTGACGCATTCCTTCAACAGCATGACGCACCAATTGAGCGAGGCGCGCGCGCAAGCCGAGCACCATCGTCTGGAGATGGAGGCGGCGCAGGCCTATCTAGAATCGGTGCTGGCGAATCTGTCGGCCGGCGTGCTGGCCTTCGATGTGCGCTTTCGCCTGAAGGCAGCGAATCGCGGCGCGACAGCGATTCTCGGCGACGACCTGGCCGGCTTCGAACAGATACGGTTGCAGGACTGGCCGCGCCACGAGACGCTGGCCGGCGCCATCCTGGGCGGCTTCGCCCGGCGCGGCGACGAGTGGCAGGAACAGCTCGAAATCGCGCGCCCCGACGGCATGCCGCAGGCGCTGCTGGTGCGCGGCACGGCGTTGCCGGGCGCGGGCGGCGGTGGCTACGTGGTGGTGTTCGACGACATCACGCGGTTGATCGCCGCACAGCGTTCCGCCGCGTGGGGCGAAGTGGCGCAGCGCCTGGCGCACGAGATCAAGAACCCGCTGACGCCGATCCAGCTTTCCGCCGAACGGCTGCAGATCAAGCTGGCCGACCAATTGACCGGCGCTTCGCGCGAGCTGCTGGACCGCGCGACGCAGACCATCGTCAATCAGGTCGAGGCGATGAAGAACATGGTCAATGATTTTCGCGACTATGCGCGCACGCCGCTGCCACAGCTCGAAGCGCTCGATCTGGCGGCGCTGATCGGCGAGGTGCTGGGGCTTTACGAAAACGCGGCGGCGGCAATCGCCGCATTGCCAGCGCCGACTTCCGAACCCTTGCCGCCGGTGCTGGCCGACGCCAACCAGTTGCGGCAGGTGCTGCACAATGTGCTGACCAATGCGCAGGATGCGCTGAGCGAAACGGCCGATGCCCGCATCACGATCTCGATGGTGCAGGATTCCGGGCGTGCGCGACTGACCATCAAGGACAACGGCCCGGGGTTTCCGCCGCAGATTCTGTCGCGCGCTTTCGAGCCCTATGTCACCACCAAGTCGAAGGGCACCGGACTCGGTCTGGCGATCGTGAAGAAGATTGTGGATGACCACGGCGGCGAGATTCGCCTGGCGAACAATAATGGCGGTGAGATAACCATCTGGCTGCCGCTGGCAGTGCAGGATGCGGTAAGAGGGATCTAGAAATGCCGAAAATACTGGTGGTCGACGACGAAATCGGGATACGCGAGCTGCTCTTCGAAATCCTGCGTGACGAGGGGCACGACGTCCAGCTCGCGGAAAACGGCGCGGCGGCGCGGGCGGCGCGCGAGGCCGCGCGTCCCGACATGGTCCTGCTCGACATCTGGATGCCTGATACCGATGGCATTACGCTGCTGAAGGAATGGGCCGGCAACGGCCAGCTCAACATGCCGGTGGTGATGATGTCGGGCCATGCCACGATCGACACGGCGGTGGAAGCGACGCGCATCGGCGCGCTGGATTTCCTCGAGAAGCCGATCGGCATGCAAAAGCTGCTGGCGGCGGTGAAGAAGGCCCTCGAACGCAGCGCACGCCACGTCAACGGAGGCCTGTCGCTGGGCGCATTCGCCCGGCCCGGCCCCTTGCGCGACCTGAAGCGGCGGCTGGACCAGGTGCTGGCCAAGAGCCCCCTGCTGCTGCTGCGCTCAGCGCCCGGCGGCATCGTCGAACTGGTGGCGCGCACGGCGCAGGTCGCGGGCAAGCCGTGGATCGACCTGGCGCATGATTCCAATCCCCTGAGCGTCGAGGTACTGCAGCGCGCCACGGGCGGCGTGTTGTGGTGCGAGGAGCTGGCGCGCCTGACGCGGCTGCAGCAGAAGAACCTGCTGTTTGCCGCCGAGCGTCTCGACCGCTACAGCCTGCGCCTGGTAGCGGCGACCACGCACACCAGTGCGGAACTGGTTGCCCTGGGATGGGAGGAGGCCGGCCTCACGCGCCTGTTCGAGACCGGCCTGGGCGTGCCCAGTCTGGTCGAATTGAAGGACGAGGTGCCCGACATTGCCGCGCATCTGCTGACCCAGTTGATGGAGAGCGATGAGATTCCGCTGCGACGGTTTTCCAGCGCGGCGCTCAATGCTCTGCGCCAGCATGCCTGGAGCGGCGGCTATGCCGAACTCAAGGGCGCGGTGAAGTCGTTGGCGCTGGCCAGCCTGGGCGAGGAGATCGGCGAGGACGAGACCCTGCAACTCCTGGCGCCGGCTGGCGAACCGAACCTTGCACCCGTGGACCTGGCGCCGGAAGTCATCGAGCTGCCGCTGCGCGAGGCGCGCGAAGCCTTCGAGCGCATGTACTTCAGCTACCATTTGGCCAAGGACGGCGGCAACATGACGCGCCTGGCCGAAAAGACCGGGTTGGAGCGCACGCACCTGTATCGAAAACTGAAGGATCTGGGACTCCGCTAATCATGAGAATCATCATCCTCGGCGCCGGCCAGGTCGGCGCGTCCGTCGCCGAGGCGCTGGCCTCGGAGGCCAACGAAATCACGGTGGTGGACCAGAGCGGACAATGCCTTGCGCAGTTGGCCGACCGCCTGGATGTGCGCACGGTGACCGGCAATGCGGCGCTGCCCTCGGTGCTCAGGAGCGCCGGCATCGAGGATGCTGAAATGCTGGTGGCGGTGACGCAGTCGGATCAGACCAATCTGGTCGCCTGCAAGATCGCACGCGGCCTGTTCAACGTGCCGACGCGCATCGCACGGCTGCGTGGCGTCGACTTCCTCGGCGATGAAAAGCTGCTCGCCGACGACATGTTCAGCGTCAGTCATGCGATTTGCCCGGAGCAGGAAGTCACCGACTACATCGCCCGCCTGATCGCCTTTCCGGAAGCGCTGCAGGTTCTCGAGTTCGCCAACGGCAGCGTGACGCTGGTCTGCGTGCGCGCCTACGAAGGCGGCCTGCTGGTGGGCAAGGCGATCAACACCATGAAGGAGCATCTGGGAGACCGCGTCGAGGCGCGCATCGCGGCCATCTTCCGCGATTTGCAGCCGGTCGATCCGACGGGCGATACGGTTATCGAGGCGGGTGACGAGGTGTTCCTGCTCGCCGCGACACGTTTCATCCGCCCGGTGCTGCGCGAGTTGCGGCGCATGCAGAAGCCGGTCAAGCGGGTGATGATTGCGGGCGGCGGCAACATCGGGGCACGTGTCGCTGCGGCGCTGGAAGCGGATCACGAGGTCAAGATCATCGAGCGTGACCCGGCCCGCGCCGAAACCATAGCCTTGCGCCTGTCCGGCGCGCTGGTCTTGTGCGCCGAAGCCACCGACGAGAAGGTGCTGGCGCAGGAGAACATCGACGAAATGGACATGTTCCTCGCGCTGACCAATGACGACGAAAACAACATCATGGCGGCTTCGCTGGCAAAGCGCCTGGGCTGCAAGCGCGTGCTGGCGCTGATCAATCGCCGCGCCTACGCCGACATGGTGCAGGGCGGGCCGATCGACATCGGTCTGTCGCCGGCGCAGATCTCCATCGGTTCGCTGCTCGCCTATGTGCGGCGCGGCGACGTCGAACGGGTGCACAGCCTGCGCCGCGGGGCGGCGGAAGCGCTGGAGTTGGTGGTGCATGGGGACCGCGCAACGTCGAAGGTGGTCGGGCGCCGTATCGAGGAATTGCCGGTAATCAAGGGCGCGCGCATTGCCGCCATCGTGCGCCGCGG
>JAPLRA010000164.1:3271-8738 GCA_026399445.1 Sulfuritalea sp. | reverse complement strand
AGCTTGCTGGTGTTGAGTACCTCGATATCCTTGGCCTTGATGTCTTCGAGGGCGTCGATGGCGATTTTTTGCAGTTTTTTAATGTCCATGCGGAGTCCGGTAGATCTGATGGGATTCAATATAGTCGAGAACAGCGTCGGGAACCAGATAGCGCACGCTCAAGCCCTGCGCCAGGCGCCGACGGATGGCACTGGCGGAAATCTCCAGCGCGGTGATGGCGAAGGGCACGATGCGGCCGGCCGGTGCGCCGGCGAGATCGGCGGCATTGCCGCAGCGGGCTGAATACTCGGCGTCGAGCGCCGTCTCGCCGGCGCCCTGCATCCCTTCGGGAACTTTCAGTTCATGTCCCGGCCGCGTCGCCACGGCGATATGCGCCAGTTCGAACAGTTCGCGCCAGCGATGCCAGGATTCCAGCCGGGCGAAGGCATCGGCGCCCAGCAGCAGCACCAGCGGCCGTTGCGCGCCGTGCTGCCGTCGCTGGCGCTCGAGCGTCGCCACGGTATAGCTCGGCGTCGGATTGTCCGCCGCGGCCAGCACCTCGCCGGGATCGACGCTGAATCCCGGAATGCCGGCGACAGCGCTCTCGACCATCGCCAGTCGATGAACCGGGGCGCACTGCGGCACCGCGCGCAAGGGCGGCGTGCCTGCCGGGATCAAACGCACTTCAGCCAGGCCCAGCGCCTCGCGCGCCTCGAGGGCGAGGCGCAGATGCCCGATGTGCAGCGGATCGAAGGTTCCGCCAAGAAGGCCCAGCGCTCCCGTCATGGGCTTACTCATCGGGCGGCGCAGGCGCTGCATCGGGCGGGGCAGGCTCCGGCGCTACTGCCGCGAACACGTCGCGATAAGACAGATAGACGCTGGCCACCATGGTTGGCGCCAGAATGAAGATCAGCATCATGCGCAGCGCCACGGAGAGTATGGTGAGCAAGGCCTGCGACAGCACGCCGGCAATGATGAGGATCAGCCCCGGCAGCACGGCGCCCACCAGCACCAGCACCAGCGCTTACACCGTGAAGGCGCGCCAGTTGCGCCAGCTGGCGATGAAGCTGAAGAACAGCGACTTGCCTGCGCTGACGCCATCCCAGGCCGTCAGTAGCGGCGCAAACCAGAAAGCCATCAGCAGCGGCGAGGCCATCAGCAGAATTACCGCGAGATCGCCGGCGAGTTCAACGGCCTCGGCCTGATCGATGCCATCGCTGATATTGATCGGCTCGCCCAGGGCAAAACCAAACAGCACCAGCAGGCTGGAGCCGACCAGATGCAGGCCGCCGAGACGTATCAGCCCGAGGCGCTGCTCGCTGATGCCGGCGATCAGGGTCTCGCTTTCGAACGCTTTGCCGCGTTCAATGGCACGGCAGCCATTGGCCAGCATGGCCGTCAGGGTGGGCAGGATCAAGGGCAACAGAAAGGGGCCCACTTTCGGAATCAGGTTCACCACGACCACGGCCAGCAGATAGCCGAAGGTAATCGCGGTCATCAGCGGCGGATGGCGGCGGAACAGGGCAAAACCGGCGAGCAGCCAGAGAGCGCCGTGGCGGGCAGGAAGGCGGCGGGCATCCATCAGTCTTCCTTCGCCTGAAAGCTCACGGCTTGCGGCAGATCCGCCGGCAGTTCAGGCGCATCGAAGGCGATGTCGCCCTCCGCGTCCGGCGTGCCGGTTGCCGTCAGCCCGGCAAAGTCGAACAGCCGGGCATCCAGCAGATGCGAAGGCACGACATTGGCGAGGCTGCGGAACATGGTCTCGATGCGTCCGGGGAAACGCTTCTCCCAGTCCTGCAGCATCTGCTTGACCTGCTGCCGCTGCAGATTGGGCTGCGAGCCGCACAGGTTGCAGGGAATGATCGGGAAGGCGCGTTCCGTAGCCCAGGCTTCGAGGTCGCTCTCGCGGCAATAGGCGAGCGGACGGATGACGATGTTGCGGCCGTCGTCCGACACCAACTTGGGTGGCATCGACTTCAGCTTGCCGGCGAAGAACATGTTGAGGAACAGCGTTTGCAAGATGTCGTCGCGATGATGTCCGAGCGCGATCTTGGTCGCGCCCAGTTCGCCGGCAACGCGGTACAGCACGCCGCGCCGCAAGCGCGAGCACAACGAACAGGTGGTCTTGCCCTCGGGGATCACGCGCTTGACGATTGAATAGGTGTCCTCGTTCTCGATGTGGAAGGGCACGTCGATGCTGCGCAGGTAGTCCGGCAGCACCTCGGCCGGGAAGCCCGGCTGCTTCTGATCGAGATTCACCGCGACGATGTCGAAGTCGATCGGCGCGTGCTCGCGCAGGAACAGCAGCATGTCGAGCAGGGCGAAGGAATCCTTGCCGCCGGAGAGGCAGACCATGAGCTTGTCGCCGGCCTCGATCATGTTGAAGTCGGCGATCGCCTGCCCGACTTCGCGGCGCAGGCGTTTGGCCAGCTTGTTCGCCTCGAAGGCAGCCTTCTGCGCCTGTTTGGCCGTTGGGGCGATGCTCAATGGCGCATTCATAGATGTGCGCTACGGCCGCCGTCGACATTGATCACCTGCCCGGTGACATAGGGCGCATCGAACACCAGAAACTTCACGGTGCGCGCGATGTCGGCGGGCGAACCGACGCGCTTCAGCAGGGTGTGATCGATGATGGACGTGCGCGCCGAGGGCGGAAAATCGTCCGCGCCTTGCGGCCATTCGATGGCGCCGGGCGCCACCGCATTCACCCGCACCCGCGGGCCGAGTTCCAGCGCCAGCGCACGGGTCAGCCCGAGCAGGCCGGCCTTCGCCGCGCAGTACAGCGGATAGCCCTTGAGCGGGCGCTCGGCGTGAATGTCGGTGATGTTCACGATGCAACCGTTGCTCCGTTCGAGGTGGGGCGCCGCGGCCTGCGACAAAAACAGCGGCGCCTTGAGGTTGGAGCCGATCAGGTCATCCCATGCCGCCGTGTCGACAGCGCCGACTTTTGTGGCGAAGAACGATGAGGCGTTGTTCACCAGCGCATCGAGTCGGCCAAAGCGCGTCACGACCGATTCGACCAGTTGCGGCAGCGCCGCCATGTCCAGCAGGTCGGCGGCGAACGCAGCAGCCGAGCCCGGCCGCGCCTGATTCAACGCCGTCGCCAGCGCCTCCGCCTCGGCCGCCGACGAACGGTAGTGAATCGCCACGCAGGCCCCCGCCGCATGCAATGTGCGCGCGATCTCGGCGCCCACGCGGCGGGCAGCGCCGGTAACCAGTACTACAGGAGCGTGCGGGGCATTCGTCATGCGGGAAGTATACCGGCGAGAACCCGTGCCGCCGCGGCGAAACCAAAACTTGCCGTGACCATCACCGAGGAGCCGTAACCGGCGCAATTGAGGCCCGCCGCCAGTTCAATGGCGTCGTCCTGTTCGCCCACAACACAGGAGTCGGCTCCGACGGGACGGCGGCTCTGCTCCGGCGAATAGACGCACTCGACGCCGAACTTCTTCTTCGGGTCGCGGCTGAAACCGTAGTCCTTGCGCAGCTGGGCGCGGACTTTCGAGGCCAGCGCATCCTGCGTTGTGCGCGACAGGTCGATGACCTCGACCCGGGTCGGGTCGGTGCGCCCGCCGGCGCCGCCGGTGGTCACCACGCGAATCCCGGCGCGGCGGCAATACGCGATCAGCGCCGCCTTGGCACGCACATGGTCGATCGCGTCGATCACCGCATCGCAGGGCGGGATCAGGGCAATCAGGTTGCGTTCGTCGATGAATTCCTCGACGGCATCGACCACGCAGGCCGGATTGATCGCCGCGATGCGCTCCCGCATGGCCACCACCTTGGCCGCGCCCAACGTCGATTCAACCGCCTGGACCTGGCGGTTGATGTTGGATTCCGCCACGTGGTCGAGATCGATCAGCGTCAGCCGCCCGACGCCCGAGCGCGCCAGCGCCTCTGCCGCCCAGGAACCGACGCCGCCGATGCCCACCACCACCACGTGAGCGGCCGCAGCGCGCGCAAGGGCTCCGGCGCCATACAGGCGCTCTACCCCGCCGAAACGGCGGCCATGGTCAGGAACGGAAGTCACGCGGCGATTCTATCCGCCGGCGACCGGGATGCCTCGTGAGCCCGCGGATTTCATGTCTGCACACCCGGGCCAGGACATGAAAACGCCGAACCAACAAGTTGCGCTGATTCGGCGTTGTTTTCTGGTGGCAGGGACAGAATCCAAATCCCCACCCTCTGAATAGCCATCCGCTGCCCTGCATCAGTCGCTCAGCGATGCCCATTCCCGGTAAAGGCGATAGAGATCATCCATATAGTCCTCGGCGTTGGAGAAGGCGACCAACATCCTGTTGTTGCCGTGGTTCCATCCGATGCGCTGCCCACCATGACCGACGGCCCAGTAACTGTCACGCAGGTAGCGGTTTTCTGTCCAGATCAAATAGCCATAGCCATCGAAGAGTTTGCCGAAGCGTTTTGTCCGGTTGGCAACCTGCGTGCGCGTCGCCTCATGCAAGTAGTCGGCAAAACAACCCCTGCCAGCCTCGCTTTCCTTGACCCAGACGGCAAAACGAATCCAGTCCTCAAGATACATGCGGACATTGCCGTCCGCCTGCCCGAATCCGTACCGGTCCTGGCCGATCACCGCAGGCCGCGCAATTCCGGCCGGCAGCAACACTTGCTGTTCAACCCATTCCGCGTAATGCATGCCCGTCGCCATATTGATGAGCACACCCAACGCCAGAGGGTCAGTACTCCGATAGGCAAACTCCTGCCCCGGCTTTCTCTTGGCACCGGATGGGTCTTCGTGGGCAGTCGAGACTTTGGCCGTCCTCAGCAAGTCGAAGAAACTCTGCCGGCCCTCGACGATCTGTTCATCCTGCCGCGACGTGACTATCGTCGAGTCGGGATTGCCTTCCCAGGTGCCCGAACTCATCTTCAGCAGATCTCCAACTGTCGCCTTCCCCAAATCCGTTTCGGCAAGTTCGGGAAGCATCTTGCCGACAAGGGAGTCGAATGCCATTTTTCGACCACAAATGGACTTTCCGATGGCCATCGACGTAACGGTCTTGCCGACACTGAGGCTGAGAAAGCGGGTGTCGGCCGTGGCTGGCTCCTTGTATCCCAGCCAGACGACATCGGTCCCCTGAAAAAGGGCCATGCTCTTGGCGGAAGATTTTTGGAAAAGCAGTTTTGCCTTTTCGACTACCTGCGACTCGGCAGCAGTGGGATCCCGGAACACGAGTTTGCGGGGCATGTCAGACACCGCTGTTCGAAAATGCCACTCACGTCCGCTGCCTAGCAGCCAAGCGTCCGGCGCCGCCGCATAGATGCCCGATGTTGGCAACTGCGCGGTAACGCCAGTCGCCAAAAGACCGAGGGTCGACGCGATCAAAATTCGCAAGCTCATCACTGCAGCTTCTCCTGAACCATGAATTCCCGGTACGGGCGATCGCACACTCGCATCAGCGCAAGGTACCGTCTGGATATCGAAAAGCAAAGGCCCCGCAGGTCATAAGACGAACGGGGCCTCGTTGTGTCT